>JAYSTT010000034.1:0-10764 GCA_043719495.1 Ferruginibacter sp.
TCAAAAAATAATGTCAGCATCAGTAATCAGGTTGCTGGCATTGATGGGGCTTATACATCATCTAAATTTTTTAAAAATAAAAATATAGTAGCAGCTGCATTAGTTAGTAAAAGTTTTGATAAAGGAAAAAGCAATGCCGGAACTTATACCTGGAGGTTTTCAATAGACTATCCCAATGATCTTATTGATAATTTTATTGCCATAGGCAGCACCCAGCAAAACTATAACCCTGAATTAGGTTTTTTAGGCAGAGAAAACTTTGATAACCTTACGTGGAACTTTCGTTTTACACCAAGATGGTTTACCAAATATGGTGTCCGTAAAATGTATTTCAAACCATGGGCCTTTCGTTATTACAGAACACATACCACCGGAGAGTTTGAATCTTTTTATAACGAAAGCAGGCCTTTGGGATTTTTTACCAAAAGTGGCGAACGGTTTGAATACAACCTGCAACAGCAATACGAACGTTTAGATAAAGTTTTTGAATTAACTGACTCATTAAAAATACCTGTGGGTAAATACTGGATGCAGCGGCAGGAAATACAAATCGGAACATTTCAGGGAAGAAAATTGTGGATAGATTTAACTTATGGCTGGGGTAAATTTTACACCGGTAAAATTAATACGCTGGAAAGCAGTATTGGGATAAATGTAAATAGGCATATCAACCTGCGTACAGCCTATATTTATAACGATATTAAATTACCCCAGGGAAATACTATTACTAACGAATTGGCTCAATATGTAAACTACGCTTTTAATCCAAAATTTGATATGGCTTTCTTTGTACAATGGAATTCGCTGGATGATTTATTATTTGGTAACTTTAGATTACACTGGATTCCAAAAATTGGCAGTGATTTATATGTTGTTTATAACAGGGGTTACGATAAATTAAAGCAATTAAAATTATCTAACCCTGTCAATTCATCTGCAGCTTCAAAATTGGTTTGGCGTTTTACTTTTTAAAATTATCAGCATGAACAGAAAAGATTTTTTAAAATCAGGGTCACTAGCAAGCGCAGCTACTTTAATAGGTACCCGCAATGCTTTTGCCAATAACTTAATCAATAACGATATTGATAAATTGGCAGATGCCAATGGTAATTATATTCTTCAGCCATTACCTTACAACGAAAATTTTTTAGAGCCATTTATGGATGCAGAAACCATGCACCTGCATTATACTTTCCATCATGGGGGTGCGGTAAAAGGAGCTAATAAAGATCTGGCAATGATTAAAAAAGCCATGGATGAAAACAATTTAGAAACAGTTGATTACTGGACAAAAAAATTGTCTTACCATTTTTCTTCTCATGTGTTACATTCTGTTTTCTGGACAAACTTAACCAATAAAAAAAACGACCCTGGAGGTGAATTATTAAAGCGTATTGAAAAAAACTTTGGCAGCTTTGATAAGCTTAAATCACTTATTGCCGAAACTTCAAAAAATGTTGATGGCAATGGCTGGGGTATTTTGGCTTATCAGCCTTATAGCAACAGCCTTACTGTTTTACAGTGCGAAAATCATGAAAAACTAACTCAATGGGGAGCCATCCCATTGTTGGTTATTGATGTTTGGGAACATGCCTATTATTTAAAATACAAAAATAAACGTACCGATTTTGTTGATGCCTTATTTAATATTATTAACTGGGATAATGTTGCACAGCGCTTGGATACGGCTGTTAAAATAATGAAGTAGTATAAAATGACAGCCCCTGTAAAAACAGGGGCTTTTGTCAAAACAAACTGCATATGAAAAAAAAAGAGGTAGAAATATTATTCGGGTTCAAGCAAATAAAAACTGTAAGGTTCTAAAATAAAAAAATCATTATCGTGCCCTATCTGGTAGGTTTTATTATCCCAACGATTCAATAATTTTTTGGATGCGGGGCCATGTTGTTTAAATGCAAACCAGGTTAAGTAAGCAGGGCTGCCACTAAAATTAAAAATGCAATACAGTTTATTATTATTATGCGTACGTAAATAACCGGCAACATGAATATTGTGCGGAGGTAACCAGGTAAGATTCTTATAATCACCTACCGCTTCCAGTTTTTTTCTTACACTGATAAGCCGTTGTGTTCCCGAAAAAATCTGATGTTCTACGGTGCCTTCATCATCTACTCGTTTATTTTTTTTCCAATCAATTACAGGACGGTGCATCCAACGGTTATCGTAACTTTTACCGGGGTCTTCTAAATAACTATAGTCGTTGGTATAACCTACTTCATCACCATAAAATAGCATAGGAATACCACCTATAAAAAAGCTATGTGCCTGCATCAGCAGTATTTTTCTTATAGAAAAATTAATGGCATTTTCATCATTATCTTCTATTGCTTTTTCCAATCCGCAAAGCGATGCTAAAGAACCGCTGATACGGGCATCCTGTGTTTTTTGATTTATTGCAAACAAACTGCCTCTTGCCGGTGAATTTTGTTGTACACCAGAATAATAATCTTTTAAAAACTTGCGGTGTTCATAAGCATTATATCCGGCTTGTTGTATCATATAATCATCATAACCCAATCCAATATCATCGTGGCAGCGGGTATAGGTTATCCATGAAGTGCCATAGGGTTTTTGTAATATTTCGTGCTGGGCAGCCAGCATTACCCTTGTATCCCCTGTTGCCAAAGCATCCCATTGCAATGCCATATGTGTGGCGTTGTATGCAAAATCGCATTCTTTTGCTGTGTATAAACCGGTACCAAAATATTTCATTATTTCTTTTGGCGCCACAATAGCTTCGCCCAATAAAGCCATACCAGGTGTGGATACCTGCACACATTGTTTTATTAAACGTAAAATGATATGGGCCTGTGGTAAATTTTGACTTGTAGTACCTACCTGTTTCCAGATAAATGCCGGTGCATCAATTCTTAAAATATCTATTCCTAAATTGGCATAAAAGAAAATAGTATCCAGCATTTCTATAAACACTGCAGGGTTAGTAAAATTTAAATCCCATTGGTAATCGTGAAAAACCGTCATCACCCATTTATTACATTCTTTTACATAAGTAAAATTGCCAGGTGCGGCTTCGGGAAAAACCTCGGGCATGGTTTTATCAAACTGATCGGGGATAATCCTGTTATCATACATGTAAAAAAAATCTTGGTATTTTTTTTCTCCCTGTTTTGCTTTTTGCGCCCACTCATGTTGATCTGAAGTATGATTGAGTACAATATCCATCATCAGGTACATTTTTTCTTTACTCATTTTCTCTTCCACTGCTTTCAAATCTTCCAATGTACCAAAGCGTTCATCCACTTTTCTAAAATTAGCCACTGCATAGCCACCATCACTTTTCCCTGCCGGACTTTGCATCACCGGCATCAGGTGCAAAAGATTAATGCCTAACTTTTTACAATAAGCCAATTTTTCGCCAAGATTTTTAAGGTTGCCGCAAAAACGGTCAACATATAAACTCATGCCCGTAATTTCATTGCTTAAAAACCAGTTACCTTTTTTTTCTTTCTCTTCATCCCTGTGTTTAAGTATCAATGGCCTTTGTAAATAGGCATTCGCCATTGTATCAACCAAAGTGCTGAAAATTTCATCTTTTTCAGGATGGCTTTTATACAACTCGTAAAACAAAAATTGAATTGCAGAAGCATTAGCAGCAAAACGGGTATAAAATAAATTGTCGCTGTTACCTATATCAATTTTTCTTTTGCTAAGGCCTGCACTTATTTGTTTATGTAGCTGAGAATCGTACACGCTGGTTTCTTTAATTAAAAATGCTGTTATTTAAATGTTTAAAGGCTTCCATGGCCCCAAGGTATTCGCAAGTTCTTGCACCTGCTTTGTTGGCATTAACAACAATCTGCTGCCATTCTTTTACAGATAATGAAATGATCTGTTGCAAAGTTTTATCACTAAGCTGATATAATACTGCGCCTACAAATGCATCGCCTGCTCCCGTGGTATCAACCGGCGTAACAGCAATACTGGGAATTATAATTGTTGTGCCGTTTAAACCAAGCATAGTACCATCTTTGCCCAATGTAATTGCAAAAATGCCATCAGTTTTTTCTAACAATACTTTTACAGCATCCTGTAATGTTTCAGTACCGGTTATAAGCATTGCCTCTTCATCACTCAGTTTGAAAAAATGGCAACATTCTAAAAAATTCCATGATTGATCTATAAAAGTTTGTGTATCATTTTTAAATAATAAATGCCTGTAGTTGGGGTCGAAGCTTATAAATATATCTTTCAATAATGCTTTTTGCAATAAACACTGATAAGCCGACTTGAAAGGGCCTGGCAAAAAACCGGTTGCCGAGCCAAAATGAATAATTGAAAATTCATCCAGGTTAATACCCTCAACCTCATCACGATTTAATTGCCCGTCGGCACCACGGTTAAAATAAAAATCCCTTTCTCCGTTTTCCATTAAGGATACAAAGGCGAAAGTGGTAAAATGATTTTCATCCTGCAGCATCCACCGGGTACTAACACCAAAGTCCTGCATTACTTTTATTAAGTGATTTCCAAACGGATCAACGCCTACTTTAGCTGCTAATGCTACATTGCCGCCTAATGCTGCAATTGCCGCTGCCACATTAGTTGGAGCCCCCCCGGCTTTTTTTAAAAAATTTTCGCCATCAGCAAGCGATTTGCCTTTATCAGTACAAATCATATCTATCAAGGCTTCCCCTATGCAGAGGATTTTGCCAAAGCCCCTGTCCCCTGAAGGGGAACTTAGATTGTTACTCTCTTTTTTATTGGTATTTTCTTCTAAACTCATAATTTCTTAATACTTTTTTTTGTTAGATTCCAATCTCCGCTTTCCTCCTTTAGGCTTGTCCCCACTTTTTCGGGGGTCAGGGGTTTCTAATGCCCCCCGCCAACAGGCATTGTTATTTCACCTGTTGGTTTATCTGCTTTTATTAAAAGCGTTAGTAATGCTGCTATTAATAAAAAAACAGCTCCAAAATAAATTGCGTTTACAGGTTCTTTACCTAAAAAATTATTGAAGATTGAACCAAAGCTTAATGAATAAATCAACATTGGTATTACAATCATCATATTTATAATACCCATGTAAACACCGTACCTGCTTTTTGGAATATCGTTTACAATTAATAAATAAGGAACCCCCATCATGCTGGCCCAGGCTATTCCAAAACCAATAAGCGGAATAAACACTAAATATTTATCACCAATTTGGGGAAAGATAAAAAGGGCTATTGCGGCAAATAACAAGCAAGTACAATGAACCAGTTTTGCACCATATTTTTTTGCAAACCAAACTAAGGCAAATGCTGAAACAAAAGTGATAATATTTGTCCAGCCACTTATTAATCCTCCCCAGCCAACCGCTTCCTGATACACTTTATTAGCAGAGGAACTATCAGTTGTATTAAAAATAGATTTTGCAATTGTCAGATCTTTGTAATCCCAATAACATTTCAAAGCAAACCATTGAAACAAATAAACAAAGAATAAGCGCCACATATTTGCAGGCATTTCTTTAAGGGCATGATATATTTCAATAAATGGGGTTGTAATTGTTATTTTTTTACTTCTTAATTCGACAAGCTCCTGCTCTGTTGGTGGAATTTCTGGAGTGGTTTTATTACTCCACATCACACTTCCGATACTGCAAACAGCCCCAAAGAAAAAAGAGGCAAATACCCAGTAAGGAATATTGTTGGCATTACTTTTATTTAAAAAGGGAATTAATTGAAAAACAAAAAGTGATAGCGTCCCCAATGTTTGTCCAAAACCTGTAAAAAAACTTTGTGCTAAAAAACCGGTAGGTTGCTGCTTACTATCTAATTTATCTGCAACAAAAGCCCGGTAGGGTTCCATTGCTGTGTTGTTAGCTGCATCTAAAATCCATAATAAGCCTACAGCCATCCAGAGTTCTTTACTAAAGGGGAAAAGAAATAAACAAATGCTACAAAAAATTGCTCCAATTAAAAAATAGGGTTTTCTTCTTCCCCATTTTGGATGCCATGTTTTATCACTCATTGCACCAATAATTGGTTGTATTAATAAACCTGTTATGGGCCCGGCAATTTGCAACATTGGTAAGTCTCCATTTTCTGCACCTAAAAATTTATAAATTGGATTTACAGCATTCTGCTGCAATGCAAAACTGTACTGAATGCCAAAAAACCCCACATTCATATTAATAATTTGCCAGAAACTTAAATGGGGTTTGGTAAGACTCATCTGCAATCGTTTAGTTGGTTGAATCAAATTTAATCAAAACAAACCGCTATGCAATCTGCAAACGTTTGTGGTGGATAAAGAAATGTAAATCAAAGTACATTGAGTATTGTTATAAAAAAATCATCCTGTTTGTAAACAGAATGATTTTGTATAGACCGGATTATCTCCTGCTATTTTGCAACAAATGCCTTCAATGCCAAATACACTCCATTCGTCCAGCCAAAACCGTCTTGTGATGGATATTCCCCTCCTCCAGCTTCTTTACTCAAATCTTCTACATTGTATTTCTCCATCATTTTTCCGGTGGCTTTATATACCTTATCATTTAATGCCAGCCAGCGGTGAGCAATATCTTTTGCCAGGGCAGTTTGATTGTAATAATTTAATCCGCTTACAGCAACCCATTGCAATGGAGCCCAGCCATTAGGGGCATCCCATTGCTGCCCGGTATTATTGGGTGTGGTAACAATGCCACCTGGTTTTACTAAATAAGTTGTTGCGGTAGCGCCTGCAACTTTAGCTTGTGCTTTAGTGGCAATTTTTACAAACAAAGGAAATAAACCTGCGGCTGTAATATTGCTATTTATACTTTTTGTTACAATATTATAATCACAAAAGAAATTAGCCTTGGCATTCCAGCAATATTTTAAAATGGCTGCTTTTCTTTTTGCCGCCAGGCTTTTATATTTGTTGCTAGCTTTTACCTCTTTGTTAATCATTTTACCTTTAGCAATTACCATTTCTAAATTATACAGCAAACAATTTAAATCAACAGGAATAATATCGGTCGTTTGAATGCTGCTGATATTTTTTTCATCCGCAAACCAGCGGCTGCTAAAATCCCAGCCACTCTCTGCACCAGAGCGTAAATGCCTGCAAACATTTGCTCTTGCTTCATCCAGTATTTTTTTTAATGCTTCTGGCGAAGACATCTTAATACGCATAGCTAATTCATTTGCCACCTGTTCACTTATTTCGTAATCTTCTTTATAACTTTCCTGTCTTGCTTTATCATCCCTGTCGTAATACCTGTTTAAAATACTTCCGTCAGGCATTTTTACTGCATGTTTTGTTTTCGCAGTTTTATCCATCCAGTAATTATATTCTTTTTCCAGTTGGGATAAATAAGTTTTATACACTTCATCTCCTTTAATTCCTGCAAGCAAATCCACCATCATACTAAAAAACGGTGGCTGGCTACGACTTAAATAATAAGTTCTGTTTCCATTGGGTATATGTCCGTAGGTATCTATCAGGTAAGCAAAATTTTTAATCATATTTTCTATCATCAACGTTTCGCCACTTTCCTTTAAACCCAGCATGGTAAAGTAACTGTCCCAGTAATAAATTTCTCTAAATCTTCCCCCGGGTACAATATAAGCATTGGGCAAAGGCAATAATGATGAGCCATCCGCCGCTTTATCTGCATCCCTTCTTAAATTACTCCACAGGTTTTTAATATGGTTGGCAGCTACCGGTTCTTTCATAATGTAATTAAAAGCTGGTGGCGAAGGTGGCAAATCAAAATTATCGTTAACAAATTTTGCCAGGTCAAATTTTGGCACTTTTGCCAAACCATAATCATACATGATATCGCTTACTTTTCTTTTGGGCGTGCAATCCACAAAGGTTTTTCCATCCGCAAAAATTTTCCCCAGCTGAACATCAGTAAATAGCTGTCCGTAAATTTTATCGGGAGGAGCAGGTTGTTGCGCTCTGCTGTTTTTAATAAGAAAACACAACAGGGCGATGATAAATAATTTTTTCACAAGTATTTTTTATAAACACAATTTAAATAAAAAATATTCAGCAATAATTTTTGATTGTTAACATAAAAAATCAAAAAAATTAAATTGTGGCTCCATAACCCAGAATTACATCATCTCCCAGCCATTCTGCCAGATGTTGCGATATGATTTTTGACTCCACCATAAAACCATCATGCCCATAATCAGAATCAATTTCTATCATAGCAGCATTAGGAATATGCTTGGTTAAAAATCGTTGTTCAATTAAAGGACAAAGAATATCGCTGCTAATGCCAATTATTAAGGTACGTTGTGAAATAGTTTTTAAAATAGTAGCCAGATTACCACCCCGGCCCCGTGCCAAATGGTGACTGTCCATACTTTTTGTAAGTTGCCAGTAGCTGTAGGCATTAAAACGCTGTACCAATTTTTCTCCCTGGTAATTAATATACGAGGACGCTTTGTAGTTATCCGTTTTTTCTATGTCAGTATCGGTTTGCTGCTGTACCATAATACCATAATTGCGATAGGTAAGCATGCCAATTGCACGGGCAGCTTTTAATCCTTTTGCAGCAGCTTTTGGCGATGCTGTATTCCAGGTACCATCTGCCTCAATACTCAGGCGTTGTGCAGTATGTGTTGCAATACCCCAGGCACTTTCACTTGCCGAAGTTGCCAAAAGCAATAAATTATCTATCACCTCATTTTCCATCACACACCATTCCATGGCCTGATAGCCACCCATACTGCCTCCCATTAATAAATATATATTTTCTATACCCAAATATTTACGCAGTAAGATATGCGCCTGCACCATATCCCTTATGGTTATCAGCGGAAAGTTGTTGTAATAAGGTTGTTGGCTAACCGGATCATTACTTAGCGGCCCGGTGCTGCCGTAGCAGGAACCCAATATATTGCCACAAATAATAAAATATTTTGCCGGGTCAATAACATGATGATTTCCAACTAAGCCATTCCACCAGTCAGCCGCATCGGAGTTGGCGGTAAGTGCATGGCATACCCAAACCACATTGCTTTTATCTGCATTTAGTTTGCCGTAAGTAGTGTAAGCAATTTCAATTTCAGGAAATGTAAATCCATTTTCTAATGTAAAACTGCCGGTATGTTTATAGATGTTCATTAATACTTACTAAATACGAAAAACAATACATATAAAATGCAAAGTAAAGGCTTGCAATATTTATATTTGTAAAAATGTTTTAAAATGATTGAAATTAATTTAAACCGTATAAAAGGTGATTTTGGCTTTGAAGCCAAAGATGCCAATGGACATACTGTTAGAATGGACAGCAGCGATGAATCGGGAGGTATTAATTTTGGTGTTCGACCTATGCAAATGCTGCTGATGGGCCTGGGTGGCTGCAGCGCCATTGATATTGTAATGATATTAAAAAAGCAACGCCAAACTATTGATGATTTTTCCATAAAAATTACCGGCGAAAGAGAGCCGGGTAAAGAGCCATCACTTTGGGCAAACGCTAAAATTATTTTTACACTTAAAGGAGATATTGATAAAGAAAAAGCATTACGTGCCTGCGAATTATCGATGAATAAATATTGCAGTGTTGCTGAAACATTGAAAAGGGGTGGAACAAAGTTTACATGGGAGGTAGTGGTAGCCCCCTCTATCTCCCCCAAAGGGGGAGGAAATGGAGGAGTTTAGTGAGAAGATTGTGTTTTGTTTTTATAACAATCTTAGTAAGTAACACACAAATAAATCATTCTTCTTAATAATTTTTTTATTCTTTAAATTTTAATATCCCCCTTCCAGTTCCTTCCCCTTGGGGAAGGGTTGGGATGGGGCTGCTTAACAACATGAACCCAATTACAAAAGCCATTCGCATACAAACTGACCGTACCAATGAAATGGAACATAGTACGCCATTATTTTTAACCAGCAGCTTTTGTTTTGATGATGCCGAAGATATGAGGGCAGCATTTGCAGATGAAAGCAATGACAATATTTACAGCCGTTTCAGCAATCCTAATGTACAGGAGTTTACCGATAAGATGCTGGCTTTGGAAGGCGCCGAAGCTGGTTATGCAACAGCAACGGGTATGGCCGCAGTGTTTGCCTCTTTTATGGCGCTGTTAAAAAAAGGGGATCATTTAATTTCTTGCAGTTCGGTTTTTGGAAGTACAGTTACTGTGCTAAATAAATACTTGCCTAATTATGGTATTGAAGTAAGCTATGTTAGTGCTAATGACACTGCCAGTTGGGAGGCTGCCATTAAGCCCAACACTAAAATGATTTATTTAGAAACGCCTACCAACCCCGGATTGGATATTATTGATTTGGAGTTTGCAGGCAGGCTTGCGAAGAAGCATAACATTTTATTGAATGTGGATAATTGTTTTGCCACACCGGTAAACCAGCGCCCCATTGATTTTGGTGCCGATTTGGTAATTCATTCCGCTACCAAATGGCTCGACGGGCAGGGGAGGGTGTTAGGTGGTATTGTATTAGGCAAAAAAGAATTGATACAAAAAATCTATTTATTTTGCCGCAGTACAGGCCCTGCATTGTCACCGTTTAATGCCTGGGTGCTTAGCAAAAGTTTAGAAACATTAGATGTACGCATGGAACGCCATGCTGCTAATGCATTGCATATTGCAAAAGCATTGGAACGCCATGCAAAGATCAGCTGGCTTAAATATCCTTTTTTACCAAGCCATCCGCAATATGCTATTGCTGCTAAGCAAATGAAAAACGGTGGTGGGTTAATTAGTTTTAATTTAACGGGTGGTTTACAAAGTGGCCGGGCCTTTTTAAATAGTTTAAAAATGTTATCTC
>JAYSTT010000331.1:0-20104 GCA_043719495.1 Ferruginibacter sp.
AATTGTAAATGTAGATAGCAAGGGAAATTTAATTGGTGGCAACAATGATGTTGAAGTGGAATTCTATCGCATTCAATGGCGCTGGTGGTGGGATAATAATGGCGACAACCTCAGCAACTTTACACAAAACGAATATAATAAATTGTTGAAAAAAGAAACGGTGCATTTATCTAACGGCCGTGGGCAATGGACATTCGGCACATCAGAAAATGAATGGGGGCGATATTTAATTTTAGTAAAAGATTTAAAGAGCGGTCACACTTCCGGTTCTACTTTATACATTGATGAACCGGGCTGGCAAAGCCGTGAAGGCAATGATGACCAGACTGCAGCCTCCATGCTATCATTCGTTGCCGGCAAAGAAAAATACAACGTGGGTGAAGAAGTGTCGCTAACCATCCCCAGTAGTAAAGGTGGCAGAGTTTTAGTAAGTGTTGAAAACGGCAGCAAGGTATTGAAGTCTTTCTTCCAGGAAACTATACAGGGACAAACTGTGGTTAAGTTTAAAGCCGATAAAACCATGTCGCCGAATGTTTACGCAACAGTAAGTTTGTTGCAACCCCATTCACAAACCATCAACGATCTGCCCATAAGAATGTATGGTTCTATTCCAATTTTTGTGGAAGATAAGAATACGATTCTCAAACCAGTTATCAATATTGCCAACAGTATTCGACCGGAGCAAAACGTTTCTTTTTCTGTAAGCGAACAAAGTGGAAAAGAAATGACGTATTGTGTTGCCATTGTTGATGAAGGTTTATTAGACCTGACAAGATTTAAAACACCTGATCCTCACGAAGCATTTTATGCAAGAGAAGCATTGGGTGTAAAAAGTTTTGATATGTTTGATTATGTGATTGGTGCATGGGGTGGGGATTTAGAAAGAATATTAACAATAGGTGGTGATGATGTAGCAGGAATTGGAAAACAAAAAACAGCCAACCGTTTTAAACCGGTGGTAAAATATCTTGGCCCATTCCATTTAAAAAGTGGGCAAACACAAAAACAATCTTTCACCCTCCCCTCTTACATTGGTTCGGTAAGGGCAATGGTGGTAGCTGCACATGAAAGCAGTTATGGTTTTGCAGAAAAAGCAGTGGCCGTAAAAAAACCATTGATGATTTTAGCAACCATGCCAAGAGTGCTTGGCCCCGGAGAAACAATAAAACTGCCCGTTACAGTTTTTGCCATGGAGAATAATATTAAAAATGTAAATGTCTCTTTGCAATCCAATCCATTTTTAGAAGTGGTGGGCAGCAGCGCACAAAATGTAAGCTTTGCACAAACCGGCGAGCAGATGGCTTATTTTGATGTAAGGGTAAAACCAAATGTAGGCATTGGTAAAGTTAAATTGCTGGCTTCCTCCGGTGGAGAAAAAGCTGATTATGAAGTGGAGTTGGATATCAGAAACCCTAATCCACCAGTAACCAGCATCAGCGAAATTACTTTAGCACCGGGGCAGCAATGGAAAACCACTGCCTCACCAATTGGTGTAGCCGCAACAAGTACTGCTACTGTTGAAATTTCCAGCATACCCTCCATGAATTTGCAAAAGCGTTTGGATTATTTAATTGAGTATCCGCATGGTTGTATTGAACAAACTACCTCATCAGTATTTCCGCAGTTGGTATTAAATCAATTAACAGATCTGGATGATTATAAAAAATCGCAGGTAGATAAAAATGTAAAAGCTGGCATTGGAAAATTACAAAATTTTCAACGACCAGATGGTGGTTTTAGTTACTGGCCCGGCGGCAATGAAAGCGATGAATGGGGTAGTAATTATGCCGGCCATTTTTTAGTAGAAGCGCAAGCCAACGGCTATTTTGTAAGTGATTATATGATGCAGCAATGGAAAAATTACCAGCGTGGTAAAGCTAATAGCTGGGTACCCAGCACTAGTAATTTTTATGGTGGCGATCTTACACAATCTTATCGCTTGTATACATTAGCATTGGCAAAAGCACCTGAACTTGGTGCGATGAATCGTTTAAAAGAATTTAAATATTTATCTCCCGAAGCTAAATGGCGTTTGGCTGCGGCGTATCAATTAGCAGGACAAACCAATACTGCTTTAGATCTCATCACCGGATTATCAACAACTTTTGATGTAAGAACCAATGCAGGTTTTACTTATGGTTCTTCTACAAGAGATGAAGCAATGGTTTTAGAAACCTTAACCTTACTGGGACCTGATAAAAAAACAAAAGCAGAAGCACTGGTTAATTCAATCGCTGCAAAACTTTCGCAAGATTACTGGTACAGCACCCAAACCACCGCCTACAGTTTAATTGCTATTGCAAAATTCTGTGGTAAAAATCCAAGCGGTGCTAAAATCATTTCATCAGCAAATATTGATGGCAAACAAACTGATATTAATGCCGCTACTTATATCCGTCAGTTACCTGTGGTGTTTAAAAATCAAAATACAAGTAATGTGGTGATCGCTAATAAAGGCAGCAATACTTTGTATGTAAGAATGATTACTAAAGGGCAACCATTGGCAGGCGATAGTTTAAAAGTAAACAACAACCCTGCGGTGCTTGCCATGAGTGTAAGTTATATGTCGCAGGATGGAAAAGCAATTGATATCAATAAACTTACACAAGGCAGTGACTTTGTTGCTAAAGTAATTTTGAAAAATCCCGGCGGTCGTGGTTATTATTCACAAATGGCATTAACGCAAATTTTCCCCAGTGGCTGGGAAATTTTGAATGCCCGTATGCTTGGTGGCGAAGGTGCATTCAAATCATCTTTCTCTACCTACCAGGATATTCGTGATGACAGGGTGTACACTTATTTCAACATTAATGCTAACGAAACATTGACGTATTATGTACAATTAAATGCATCGTATTTAGGAAGATATTTTTTACCTGGTACATTTAGTGAAGCGATGTATGATAACAAAATTTCGGCTGGTGTAAATGGTAAGTGGGTGGAGGTGGTGACACAATAATTCTTGTGCAACCCCGGCAGCGGTTATAAACCCTGCCGGCGGTTGTATTTTTTTGGACCCAGCTATTGTAATTCTATTAATCTTCATTGGCGTCGCACTCTTGTACCACATATCTTTGTTGAGCTTTAATTATATTTTTGCACAAATAATATCACCCCGTTGGGGTTTAGCTCACTAAAATTTAAATTTATCTATATTAATATCAGCCTTTCAGGCTTTAAGAATACAAAAATAATCCCGAAGGGATGTAATTAATATAGCTATTGGATTATATTATCTAAACAAAACCCCGAAGGGGTGACATTAGAATTAAAAAACGAATTGAAAAATATTTTTTCCAAAATAAAATCCCTCCGCACATCAACTAAAATAAAAATGTTGATAGTGACGGGTTTATTAATTTGGTTTTATTTCTCTCTACCAAAAAAATTATTCAACGCACCAACCAGTTATGTTATAGAAGACAAAGATGGCAACTTACTCAATGCTACTATTGCATCCGATGGCCAATGGCGTTTTCCATACAATAAAAATGTGCCGCAAAAATTTATTGATTGCATTACCACATTCGAAGACAAACGTTTTTTTAAACATCCCGGTGTAGATCCTGTTTCCATTGGAAGAGCGGTGATAAAGAATATAAAAAATAAAGGCGTGGTGCAAGGTGGCAGTACTTTAACCATGCAGGTAATACGACTATCTAAACAAGATGATAAGCGAAGCATCTGGAATAAATTAAAGGAAAGTATACTGGCTATACGTTTAGAAATGACTTATGCTAAAAAAGAAATTTTAGCACTCTATGCCAGCAATGCCCCATTCGGCAGTAATGTAGTGGGATTGGATGCAGCAGCATGGCGCTACTATGGCCGCAGTGCAGATAAATTAAGCTGGGGCGAAATGGCAACACTGGCGGTTTTACCCAATGCACCAGCACTGGTTCATCCGGGAAAAAATAGGGATGTATTGTTGAAGAAAAGGAATATGCTGTTGGATAAATTATTGGATGCCGGTAAAATCAATCAAAGCAGTTGTGACCTGGCCAAGCTGGAATCTTTACCCGGCCAGCCATTAGCGTTACCTCAATTTGCGCCACACTTATTGCAACGTTTTAAAAAAGAAAAACCAATTGAAACCAAAATAAAAACAACATTAGATGGTGCTTTACAAAAAAATATTGCCGCAATCATTCAGCAGCATCAATCTGTGTTAAAAGGTAATGGTATTAACAATGCCTGTGCATTGGTATTGGATGTGGAAACAGGAAATACATTAGCATACGTTGGCAATATTTATGCTCCGGGGAATAAAGAAATGGAAAGCGATGTGGATGTAATTGCTGCACCCCGTAGTCCGGGCAGTGCATTAAAACCAATTTTGTATGCTTCCATGTTAAGTGATGGATTAATTTTACCTAATTCTATCATACCGGATATTCCCACACAAATAGGCAGTTATGCACCACAGAATTTTGATTTAGGTTATGATGGTGCTGTACCAGCTAACAGGGCATTAGCAAGAAGTTTAAATATTCCCGCCATAAAATTATTACAGCAATACAAATACCAGCGTTTTTACGAAACATTGCAGCAATGTGGCATCAGCACTTTAACCAGAAATGCTGATACCTATGGTTTAAGTTTAATCCTTGGCGGCTGCGAAGTAACCATGTGGGATATGGCCGGTACGTACGCAAGTATGGCTCGTACACTCAATCATCAAACAAAAAATCACGGTAAGTTTGATAACAAAGATTTTCATCCACCAAATTACATTGTGAACCGAACATCGAACAACGAACAACTGTCAACCGCCAACATTCCCCTGGATGCAACATCTATTTACTTCACCTTTCAGGCCATGCAGGAAGTAATGCGGCCGGGTGAAGAAGGCCTGTGGCAACAGTTTACCTCTTCTCAAAAAATTGCCTGGAAAACAGGTACCAGCTTTGGCTTTAGAGATGGCTGGGCCATAGGCGTTACCTCTAAAAATGTTATAGCTGCTTGGGTAGGTAATACTGATGGCGAAGGAAGGCCTGGATTGATTGGCATACAAACTGCTGCGCCAATTCTGTTTGATATATTCCGTTTGTTACCCTCCGCTAACTGGTTTGATAAGCCGAAGTATAATTTTTCTTTTGTGCCCGTATGCAGGCAAAGTGGTTATCGTGCTAATATTGATTGCCCCGATGTGGATACTTTATTTATGCCGCCAAACGGAACAAAAGTTCCGCAATGCATTTATCATAAAATTGTTCATTTAGATGCTACAGGAAATTTCAGGGTAACAGAACAATGCGAAAGCCCATCAGCCATGCAGCATAAAAGCTGGTTCGTACTCTCCCCTGCTATGGAATATTATTACAAACAAAAAAATGCCGACTATAAAGTATTGCCACCTTTTAAAACCGGTTGCGAATTTGCTGAAACCGGTAAAGTAATGGAGATCATCTACCCACAACCCGATGCAAAAATTTATGTGCCACTTGAAGTTACCGGTGAAAAAGGTAAAACCGTTTTTACGGCTGCACACAGAAGAAGTGGCACAAAAATTTTCTGGAGTCTCGATGATAATTTTATAGGTACTACACAAAATTTTCACCAGATAGCATTGAACCCTGCACCGGGCAAACACATTATCACTTTAGTGGATGAAAATGGATTGAGTGTGAGCAGGGCATTTGAAATATTGGAAAAAAATAAGTAAAGGTTTAGCAAAAATAAATTTATGTAAAGGTTTTACAACCTGCATCATGATAAAAAAATTATCATGAAGACAATACAACCAAAACTATTATTACTAATTTGCTGCATTTCGCTTTTCCAAAGTACCCATGCTCAAATAACCCAAAAAACCATTGATACTAAAATAGAAAAAGCCACCGTATTTTTAAACGGTGCCCAAATAACCCGTACAGGAAAAATAACTGTCATCCCCGGCAATTCTGAAATTGTGTTTAAAGGTATCTCCCCTTACATTAATAAACAAAGCATACAGGTAAAAGCTGAAGGCAATTTTACGGTGCTTTCTGTTGTGCATAAACTCAATTATTTACAAGAGCAAATCAAACAGGCAGATGTACAAAAAGTGGAAGAACAAAAAGAAATTTTGCAGGACAAAATCGAACTGGAAAAAAATATGCTGGGTATTTACCAGAATGAAGAAAACCTGTTAACAAAAAACCAGGCCATTGTTGCACAAAACACCGGTTTAAAAACTACAGATTTAAAAGAAGCCGCCGACTTTCACCGCCAGCGCTTAACCGAACTTAAACTGAAAGAAACTGAAGTAAGCAAAACGCTGAAAAAATTAAATGCAGAAATGACGAAACTAAACAAGCAACAGGATGAATTAACCAAACAGGCCAGCACCGCCACCAGTGAAGTAGTGGTTACGGTACAAAGTAAAGAAACCAGCAATGCAGATTTTATATTGAGTTATTTTGTTGATAAAGCTGGTTGGTATCCCACTTACGATATCAGGGTAAAAGATATTACACAACCAATAACAATGGCTTATAAAGCTAACGTGTACCAATCATCCGGAGAAGATTGGAAAGATGTAAAGCTTACTTTATCTACTGCCGACCCTAAACAAAATGGAGAAAAACCTAACCTGCCTACCTGGTACCTGCATTATTTTACACCACAATTTTATGGATTAAATAATTCCAACAGCAATGCTTACAACCCTAATGTAAGAGAAGTTGCAGGAAGAGTAACTGATCAAAATGGACAACCCATTACTCATGCTTCTGTGTTAATTAAGGGAACAAAAGTGGGTACTACAACCGATGCCAATGGCAATTTCAGAATAACAATTCCTTACAATGTTTCCACCATTGTTTTTTCTGCTGTTGGTTTACAAAGCAGGGAATTATTTATTTCATCCAACCAAATGAATATTGCAATGCAGGAAGCAAATCAAAGGTTGGAGGAAGTGGTGGTAACTGCACTAGGAATTAAACGAGATGAGAATGATTTTACTTCAAGCTATTCCAGAGTTAAAAAAGAAACCAGCATTCCTTTAACTGTTTCTGAAAGGCAAAATACTACCAGTTTTTCTTACGATATAGAAACACCTTATACCATTTTAAATGATGGCAAAACTTCCACTGTAGAAATGAAACAAATGGAAGTGCCGGCATTGTATGAATATTACTGTGCGCCCAAACTGGAACAGGATGTTTTTCTTACTGCAAAAATTACCGACTGGAGCGATTTGAATTTACTGGAAGGCGAAAGCAATTTATTTTTTGAAGGCACATTTATTGGCAAAGCTTTAATCAATCCAAAAACCGCAGGCGATACCTTAAGCATTTCTTTGGGCCGTGATAAAAACATATCTGTAAAAAGAACCAGCATCAAAGAATTTAGCAAAAAACAATTTTTGGGCAGCAATAAAATCGATTACAGAACTTTTGAAATCAGCATCCGCAACAACAAAAAGCAATCCATTAATTTAATTGTAGAAGATCAATTTCCGCTAAGCACTATGAAAGAAGTGGAAGTGGATAAGATAGAAAACAAAGAAGCAGATGTGGACAACGAAACCGGAAAATTAAAATGGGCCATTCAGCTGGAGACAGGCAAGGAAAAGAAAGTAGCATTTAAATATTCAGTAAAATACCCTAAAGGTAATACTATAATTCTTGAATAAATTGTGTTTAAAGGCATAGTTGTATAAAAGAGATTCAACATTATCAAAAATCTCCTTAATTTTAAAAAAAAATAAAACATACAACTATGCCAATAAGAATGGTTGACGACCCGGATAATCAAGATGATTATAATGCCCAAAATGATAACTCTGGCGGAGGCCGTGGTGGATCAGGTAATACAGGAGGTGCTGGTGGATTATTAAATTTTTTGCCACTTTTACTGGGCTTGTTCAGAGGTGGCGGTGGTGGAAAAAAAATAATATTTCTTTTAGCAATTGCTGCAGGAGCCTATTTTTTATTTAACAGTAAGTCATGTTCTGGTTTAACAAAGGTGGTTTCAAAATTTACAACCGGTGGCAAACTAGATCCAAACGAATTTAAAAAAGCAAGTGTTTATGAAGGACTGAGCGATGATAACGGTAAGAACCCGTTACCCGAAGCAGTTTCATTGGCCCGGTATGCACCCAACAGAATGAACCAGGGTAAGCAAGGCAGTTGTGTGGCATGGAGCAGCGGCTATGCAGCACGTACCATTTTACAAAGTGTCAGCACCCGCCAGGATCCTAACAGTGTTGCATACAGCCCGGCATTTTTATATAATAATATCAGTTTAGGTGATGGTGATTGCCAGGGTTCTTATATTTTAAGGGCAATGGAATTTATGCAGCAAAAAGGTGCTGTACCTTTTCAGCAATTTGCTTATGATGAAAATGATTGCAGCAGGCAGGCCAACCAATCATTATTTAACAGCGCAGCCAATAATAAAATACATGGCTTTAACCGCTTAACTGATGATGACGGTGTTAGTGTTTTAAACTTCCGGGCAATAAAAGAACACTTAGCAAAAGATGCTCCGGTTGTAATAGGAATGATGGTAGGAGGAAGTTTTATGCAGGATATGATGGGTCAAAAAGTTTGGCATCCCACTCCCGACGATTCCACACAACAGGGTTTTGGCGGCCATGCTATGTGTGTTATAGGATACGATGACAGGATTGAAGGTGGTGCTTTTCAAATAATGAATAGCTGGGGACCGGAGTGGGGAGAAAATGGTATTGGCTATGTACGTTATGGCGACTTTAGAAAATTTGTACGGGAAGCTTATGGTGTAGATGCATTACCTAAAAGTGGAGCCGCTTTAAATGTGGATTTTGAATGTAATATTGGTGTAGTAAATGCAAATACAAAACAATATATCCCCTTACGTGCAGGTGCAGGCAATGTTTTTACAACAACTGCTCCAATAAAAAAAGGTACCAAGTTTAAATTAGAATTAAAAAATGCATTAGAGTGTTATGTATATATTTTTGGCCAGGAAACCGATAACAGCAGTTATGTTTTATTTCCTTACAAACCCATTCACTCGCCTTACTTTGGGGTAACCGGTTACCGTTTATTTCCCCGTAAGGAATCTATGATGGCAGACAGTATTGGCACCAAAGATTTTATGGCAATAGTAGTAAGTAAACAACCATTAGATTATAATGCGTTAAATACAGCCATTTCAAAAAGTACGCAAAGTACTTATGCAGGTAAATTAAATGAAGCTATTAATGGTGCTGCAATAAGCAATGTAAAATTCAGTAACACAAGCACGGGTAATATTTATTTTAAAGCAGATGCAACGGAACAAAAAACTGTTGTAGGTTGTGTGGTGGAAATTGATAAAAACTAAAACTATAGTATGCGCAAACAACTTTTAATTTTAACGGCTATTTTATTTTTATCTGCGATAAGCTTTGCACAGGAGGCAAAACTATACAATCCATCTGCTGATGCAGAAAAAGATATTGCAGCAGCAATAAAAAAAGCAAAGGCCGAAAATAAATATGTATTAGTGCAGGGCGGTGGCAACTGGTGTGGTTGGTGTATTGAGTTTGCAAGATTTTGTAAAGAAGATAAAAAACTAGATTCTGTTATCAATGCCTCATTTGTTTGGTATCATTTAAATTACAGCAAAGAAAATGAGAATAAAAAGCTGTTTGCAAAATATGGTTACCCCCAGCGCTTTGGATTTCCCGCTTTTATTATTCTTGATGGTAATGGCAACCGCATTCATACCCAAAACAGCGAATACCTTGAAGATGGCAAAAAAAGTTACGACAGAAACAAAGTACAGGCATTTTTAGAAATGTGGAGTCCAAGGGCATTGGATGCTAAAATGTACGGGGACTGAAATCATATATGATTGCCGATTGCAGATTTACAAATGCAGCCACTGATTTACTACAATCGGCAATTTACAATCTTCGATCAAATGAGTAATACCGATAAATTTCTTCAACTAATCAACAATCGTTTTAAGTTTAGTCTTTTTCTGTTTTCCAAATTGCCCAGCGCATTTTTTTGTGGTGTAAGGGTAAAGTTTGCCGATGAAAATAAATGTGTGGTTACTGTTCCTTATAAATGGTTGAGTCAAAACCCTTTTAAGAGCACTTATTTTGCCTGCCTCAGCATGGCTGCCGAAATGAGTACCGGGGTTTTAGGCCTTGCACATATTCATAATAGAAACCCTGCAGTAAGTATGCTGGTGGTAAATATCAGTGGCAACTTTATAAAAAAAGCAACAGGCAAAACAACTTTCATTTGCAACGATGGTTTAGTAATTAAACAAACTATAGAAGCAGCCATTTTTCATGGCGAAGGAAAAACAATAACTGCAAAAAGTATCGGCACCAATGAACAAGGGGAAGTAGTAGCAGAATTTTTGGTTACGTGGAGTTTTAAAGCAAAGAAGTAATAACATAATATAAGCTATCCCTCCTTCTTTTTTTCCTAAATTGCATCCTCAAAGTTCAATTGAATTATTGCTGTACAAGAGTGCGACGCAACGATGATTAATAGTGGAACAAAAGTTTGGTACAAAAAAATACCGCTTCACTACAAACGATTAACCTGTAAATATGCAAAAAGAAGAACTGCGCAAACAACAAGCTTTAGAATATCACTCCAAAGGCAGGCCCGGTAAAATTGAGGTAGTACCCACAAAAGAAGCCAAAACACAAAGAGATTTATCATTAGCCTATTCACCTGGTGTGGCAGCACCCTGTTTGGAAATTGCAGCCAACCCCGAAGATGTTTATAAATATACCGCCAAAGGAAATTTAGTGGGTGTAATAAGTAATGGTACTGCAGTGCTGGGCTTAGGTAATATTGGCCCCGAAGCAGGCAAACCAGTAATGGAGGGAAAAGGCGTGCTGTTTAAAATATTTGCAGATATTGATGTTTTTGATATTGAGATCAATGAAACCGATCCGGAAAAATTTGTTCAGATAGTGCAGGCATTGGAACCCACTTTTGGCGGCATTAATTTAGAAGATATAAAAGCTCCGGAATGTTTTTATATTGAAACGGAATTAAAAAAGCGCTGCAAAATTCCTATCATGCACGATGACCAGCATGGTACTGCAATTATATCTGCTGCTGCATTATTAAATGCTGTTGAATTACAGAAGAAAAAAATCAGTAAAATACATTTTGTTGTAAATGGTGCTGGTGCTGCTGCAATATCCTGTATAAAATTATACATCAGCCTGGGAGCAAAAAAAGAAAACATAAAAGTATACGACAGCAAAGGACTGATACATACCCAGCGCACTGATTTAGACGAACAAAAAATAGAATTTATTTCTGATTCAAAGGCTTTTACGCTGGAGGAAGGCATGAAAGATGCAGATGTATTTATTGGCCTTAGCAAAGGCAATGTGGTAACGCCGGAAATGGTTAAATCAATGGCAAAAAACCCCATCATTTTTGCACTTGCTAATCCTGACCCAGAAATTTCTTACGAAGCGGCTTTGGCTGCACGTAAAGATTTAATTATGGCAACGGGCCGAAGCGATTATCCCAACCAGGTAAATAATGTACTGGGCTTTCCCTATATTTTCAGAGGTGCGTTGGATGTGAGGGCTACCACAATTAACGAAGCCATGAAACTGGCAGCAGTTAAGGCTTTGGCCGAACTTACAAAAACGCCTGTACCCGATTTGGTTAATCTTGCCTACAACGAAAAAACAATTTCCTTTGGAGCCGATTATATTATCCCCAAACCTGTTGACCCAAGATTACTTGCAACAGTTGCACCTGCAGTTGCAAAAGCTGCCATGGAAAGTGGTGTGGCAAAAAAACCAATTACTGATTGGGACGCATACGAAGTGGAGCTCAACCAGCGGTTAGGTTTAGATAATCAGTTGAGCAGGGTTATTGGTAATAAAGCAAGAAAAGATCCAAAGAGGGTAGTTTTTGCTGATGCAGAAAATTTAAAGATATTAAAAGTGGCCCAACTGGTACAGGAAGAAGGTGTGGCTTATCCAATTTTACTGGGCGATGAAAGCAGGATATTAAAACTTGCTGAAGATAACGGTATTGACCTTGAAGGTATGCCCATCATCAATCCTAAAGATGATAAAAATGAGGAGCAGCGTAAACAGTATGGTGATTTGTTTTTTGCCAAACGCCAGCGCCGCGGTATAAATAAATATGAAGCTTACAAAGCCATGAAAGATCGCAGCTATTTTGGCTGTATGCTGGTAGAAAATGGTGAGGCAGATTGTATGATAAGTGGTCTGAGTAGAAATTATCCGGACACCATTAAACCTGCTTTGCAGGTAATAGGCACCGAAGATGGTGTTAAAAAAATTGCCGGCATGTATATCATGTTTACCAAGCGTGGTCCTTTATTTTTAGCAGATACTACTATCAACTTTAACCCAACAGCCGAAGAACTGGCTGAAATTACTTTACTGGTAGCTAAGGAAGTAAGGCAGTTTAATATTAAGCCACGTATTGCCATGCTCTCCTACTCCAACTTTGGCAGCAGTGAAGGTGATGAAGCAAAATTGGTACGCAGGGCCAGGGTAATTGTAAAAGAAAGGGACCCTGGTTTAGTTTGTGATGGTGAGGTACAGGGCATGATGGCTTTTAATAAAGAAATTTTAAAAGAGAATTATCCTTTTTCCGAATTAGTAAACGGAGAAACCAATACATTAATCTTCCCCAACCTTGCTTCGGGTAATATCGCCTATAATTTATTGCAGGAAGTTGGAGGTGCAGATTCTATTGGGCCTGTTTTACTGGGATTAAAAAAACCGGTGCATGTATTGCAATTAGGCAGTTCCATTCGTTCTATATTTAACATGGTATTAATTGCTGTGGTGGATGCACAAATGAAAGGCAAAACTGATACACAGATAGATATAAAGAAAAGTAAGTGGTGGAAAAGATTTAAAAAGACAAGCCATGAATTATAATTTCGGATTTCGGATTTTAGATTTTAGATTTGCCCGTAAGAAATTTACTGACTGGGAATTGAATCCTGAATCTAAAATCCCTAATTGCCAATATAAAATTAAATGAGTTTTTTCACCCACTTTGGCCGTTACCTGTTAATGTTAAAGGGTATGTTTACCAAACCCGAAAACATGCGTATGTACTGGAAAGAGTTTATGCACCAGTGTGTTGAAATTGGTATTGGAGCCCTGGGCATAGTTGTAATTATTTCTGTTTTTATGGGAGCGGTTAGTGCTGTGCAAACAGCTTACCAGTTAGTAAGCCCTATCATTCCAAAATCTACCATTGCTCAAATTGTAAGAGATACTGTTATTTTAGAGTTTGCCCCCACATTAGTTTGTATTGTACTGGCTGGAGTAATTGGCAGCAAAATTGCCAGCGAATTAGGCAATATGAGGGTAAGTGAACAAATTGATGCATTGAAAATAATGGGCATAAATACCAAATCGTATTTAATACTCCCTAAAATATTGGCTGCATTTATTACCATCCCGTTATTAGTTATTTTATCAATGGCCCTGGGCATTTGGGGCGGCCGGCTTGCAGGTACAGCATCCGGAATATTATCAACTGATACATTCGACAGGGGATTGCTTGAAAATTTTATGCCTTTTAATGTCAGGTTTGCTATGTACAAAGCAGTTACTTTTTCATTTATCATCAGCAGTATACCGGCATATTATGGTTATTATGTAAAAGGTGGTGCCTTAGAAATTGGTCGCAGTAGTACTAAAAGTGTTGTGGTAAGTTGTATAATGATTTTATTTGCAGATTATATTTTGGCAGCGATATTCCTTTAAAGCTGCAAGGGGAGTAGTTGCAAGGAACAGGAATTTGAATTGAAGAACTTTCATTTTTTTGAATACCATAAATATGAAGGATTTTAAAAGACTAATTGTGTGGCAAAAAGGCTTTCAGTTATTCATTTCCTGCCATAAAATTTGCAAAAAATTACCAGCAGAAGAAAAATTTGAATTAGGTTCACAATTAAGAAGAGCTGCTTTTTCAATACCAGCCAATATTTCTGAAGGAAGTGCAAAAGCAACTAATTCACATAAAAAGATTTATTTGGAGAATGCGTTAGGCAGCTCTTATGAAGTAAAAACGGCAATACTTGCACTTACAGAATTATACCCTAATTTTAAATCAGAATGTGAAATACAATTAGGTATCTGTATTGAAGTACAAAAAATGCTGAATGCCTTAATTATTAAATTTTCATAGCAACAGTTACAAGATTAAAGTTTCAAGGGAGAAACCTGAATATTTTGTAGCTTTTATAATAAACTATTAACAGATAAAAGAAGTAACGTAAAAAATTTACTTCACCCTTGCAGCTTCTCCCCTTGCATCTTTTCTTATGATTGAATTTAAAAACATAAAAAAATCTTTTGGCGATAAAGTGGTACTTGAAGACGTAAGCCATGCCATGCAAACTGGCGTTTGCAATCTTATCATTGGTACAAGTGGCAGTGGTAAAACAGTTTTACAAAAATGCCTTGTAGGTTTATTTGACCCCGATGAAGGCGAAATAAGTTACGACGGCTTAAGCTTTACAGAAATGTCTGAAGAAGAAAGAAAAGAATTACGTCAGCAAATTGGTATGCTTTTTCAAGGTTCTGCTTTATTTGACAGTATGACGGTAGAACAAAATATTATGTTCCCGCTGGACATGTTTACAAAAAAACATTTTGACGAAAAATTAGTTAGGGTAAATGAAGTACTTGAACGGGTTAACCTTAAAGATGTAAATAAAAAACACCCGGCAGAGTTGAGTGGCGGCATGAAAAAAAGGGTGGGTATTGCACGTGCCATTGTACTTAATCCCAAATACTTATTTTGCGACGAACCTAACTCCGGCCTGGACCCTCAAACCAGTATTGTAATTGACAAACTGATTATGGATATAACCAAAGAGTTTAACATGACAACGGTTATTAACACCCACGACATGAACAGTGTAATGGAAATAGGTGAAAACATTTTGTACCTGTACCAGGGTAAAAAAGAATGGAGCGGTAATAATAAAGAAATTATTTTTAGTAAAAATGAACGCTTAAACAATTTCATCTTTGCCAGCGAATTTTTGCAGGATGCAAAAGACATGCGTATGTTGGAAGCCAAAGGAAAAATTAGTGACGACAGGGATATGGATGAATTGCTGAAGTAACCATAACAAAAAAAATCAAACACTTTTACACCAATTGCTATTTCATCAGCTGCTGATTTTTTCTCCTGAACTTATCCTGCTTAGTTATACCTTACAGCCCCAAAACAAAAAGCATGATTAAATTGGAATATTTTAACCACAACGATTTTTCACAATTGAGGCAATGGATAACAGACGAAGAAACATTAATGAACTGGTCTGGTGCAATGTTTAGTTATCCGCTTACACAAAATAGTTTGGAATGGTACGTGGAAGATGTGAACGATATTACCAACTCCGAAACATTTATTTACAAAGCAATAGATGAAGAAACAAGTAATACTGTTGGACACATTTCTCTCGGAGGCATCAGTAAAAAAAATAAAGCCGCAAGAATAAGCCGGGTATTAGTTGCACCCGCTTACGAGGGTAAGGGCTATTGCTGCCAAATGGTAAAAGCGGTATTAAAAATTGGATTTGAAGATTTACTCCTGCATCGGATTTGCCTTGGTGTGTATGATTTTAATAAAACTGCCATACGCTGCTACCAAAAAGCAGGATTTACAATTGAAGGCACTAACAGAGATTGCCTGCTTTTTAAAGATCAATGGTGGAGCCTGGTGGAAATGAGTATTCTTGAAGAGGAATGGAATTAGAAGTTCCAGTATCCGTCCTCATTTATTCGATAATGAAACAAATAAGATTATAAAACATTTTTTAAATTTTCAACGGATCAAAACAATACTGCCTTTTAAAAAAATTCCCCCTTTTAAATCGTACCCTTTTATAATATAGGAGTAAGCACCCGCAGGAGATATAAAACCTTTATAAGTTCCGTTCCACCCTTTATTAATATCGGTTGTTTTAAAAATTTCATTGCCGTACCTGTTATACACTGCAAAAAAATGTAAGTTAAAAAAAAGCCCCGGCGGAATTCTGAAAATATCATTCACTCCATCTCCATTGGGGCTAAAGGAATTAGGAATATGAATATCTTTAAAAACTGTAACAGTTATTTTTTTATCTGTAGTGCAATTATTAGCTGCTGTTACATTGAGGTTATACATTGTAGTTGCTGCAGGGCTTGCAATTGGATTTAAAATAGCGGTATTATTTAATCCATCTGCCGGTGTCCATAAATAACTAACAGCACTTCCGGTAACAGTAGCATTCAATTGCACCGAATTACCAAAAGATATTGATGGATTTGGGGGGCTAAAGGAAATTACAGGAACGGGTTTAACTATCATAACAATAGTATCTGAATTAACAAATGTTGTATTGGGGCAACTTTTAATAGTATTCATAACACAATTTATTTTGTCGCCATTTGCAAAATTATTGGTACTATAGCTAATATTATTTCCTCCCACATTATTGCCGTTTAATTGCCATTGAAATGAAGCTGTGGTGCCAACATTTGCAGGCACGGCTGTAAATATTACAGCAATGCCCGGGCAAATATCATTTGCAGAGGCCTTAATACTTAATGAAGCTGGAGCAGATAATTGACTTAGCGTAAAACCTGCAAGGCTTGCTATTCCACCTGGGCTAATTACTTCTACATTACCAGATGCGCCAGCACCAACTATTGCAGTAATATTTGTTGATGAATTGATGGTGAATGAAGCCGCAGCCAGGCCCCCAAAACTAACAGCTGTAGTTAAATTAAGATTACACCCGTAAATAGTTACAGCTCCGCCACTGCAGGTAGAGGCTGGCGTAAATGAAGCAATTGTTGGGCTACAGTAATTGTTATACCGGGTTGCAGCATCTTTAAACCAACCGCTATAGCCTGCTGCTAAAATTTCATCATCAACCTGTATGCAGGTAAGATTAATATTGTTTATAGCGTTCATACTTGTAATAATGTTATTAAAGCCATTCTTTAAACTCAAACAAATGAGTTGGTTATTATTACATTTTATATCAGCTAAAGCAATATTTTTTGTTACATCTAAACTGGTAAGCAAATTATTATAACACCATAAATTAGTCAGTGCAGTATTTTTTGTTACATCCAGGCTCACTAATCTATTGTTCATACATCTAATAAAAGTTAAAGCCCTGTTTTTTGTTACATCCAGGCCAGTGAATTTATTATCTGCACAATCTAAAATAGTTAATGTTGAATTTTTTGTTACATCTAAACCGGTAAGCAGATTATTATAACATTCCAAAGAATATAAGGTGGGGTTTTTTGTTACGTCCAAAGCAGTAAGCAGGTTATTGCCACAGCCAAAAGCAGTTAAAGCAGCATTTTTTGTTACATCCAAACTGGTAATCAGGTTAGATTCGCAGCCAAAAGAAGCTAATGCGGTATTTTTTGTTACATCTAAACTGCTAAGCAAATTATTACCACAACCAAAAGAAATCAGTTCAGTATTTTTTGTTACATCTAAACTGCGTAACTGGTTATCATCGCATCCAAAATTTTTTAATAAAGTATTTTTTGTAACATCCAAACTGGTTAGCCGGTTATTGGTACAAAGCAAAGAGACCAGTGCGGTATTTTTTGTTACATCTAAAGCGGTTAATTGATTACGGTCGCAAAGTAAAGCAGTTAATGCAATATTTTTTGTTACATTAATACTGCTGAGATTATTGGTATTACAAAATAACCGGGTTAAAGCAACAAAATCCTGGATACCGGTTAAATTAGTAATATTTCTGTTGGCAACATCAAGTAAAGTAATGGTATTGATATTTGCCCTGGGTACTGAGCCATCCACCGGGCCGGTATCCAATCCTAAATTAATAAGAGCTAACTCAAAATTAGGATCAGGTATAAGGGTAATTTGTGCTTTTACTGCTTTAATAAAACAGATGGAAAGCATAGTAAAAATTAAAGCCAGTGTTGCTGCTTTTCTCATTAAGAGAATTTTATTAAAAGACTTATAAAAGGATAGTAAAGCTGCCTTAAAATTAAACAGTATTTTTCTTTTTAAACGCAAATGTTTAATAAAACGTTGCCTGTAAGCATATTTAAAAAGAAGAAACAATACAATATACAAGAATGAAAGCAGAAAAATTTTTTTGATGATTCTTTTGAAATCAACATTTGTTTTTCATGGCATCATCCTTGTGTTATTTATATCCCGATTCTTATCGGGACTCACTTGTACGGCATAGCATTGGGGAACTTTAATTGTGTTTTGCTCAAAATTTCCATTGAACCAAAATTGAAAAAGCTTATTTTTAAAAATTGCATCACATATATTTCTATTTTTACAATCTTGTTAAATAATTAAAAATGGGAACCTGGGATACTGCCATTAATGGCAACGATACCTTCAATGATATTTATCACAATTTCTTTGGTTTGTACAATCAAGGGCATAGCCCTGTTAGTATTTCAAAACAAATTATTGAAAATTTTGGTGAAATGTTTAATGATTTGGAAGACAGAAATAATGCCTTATTTGGACTTGCCCTTGCACAGTGGGAAACTAAGTCACTTGATTCGGAAGTTTTTAAACAAGTGAAGGAAATTGTTGAGACAGGTAATGACCTTAAGTTATGGAAAAGACTTGAAGCTGATGATAAGAGTTTAAAAAAGAGAAAAATAGTTCTTGAGAAATTTTTAAATCAAATATCTGCTGAGAGAGAAAAACCTAAGCGCAGGGTAAAACCCAAATTTGAATATTCAACAATTGAGCTCCAAAAATTAATAGCGCCAGACAATAAAAAAATATTTGAAGCACATGAAGAATACATAAATGGAGTGTATGAACAAACTGGTTCAAGTATTATGTGGGATATGGGTGGTGGTTCGGTGTTTTATTTTATTGGGCAAGGAAAAAACGTGACTGCAAATTGGATAGACAGTCAAACCTTAGAGATAGCCTACGACAAAAGTGTAATTATTCAACTAAAAAAAGAAGATTTTTATTTTGCAGGGGATAAGGTTAAAATAATTTATGTTGCAAAATGATTGCCTTTATGTCCTCACCATGTTTCGTGTCACAACATTTCTATTAAAAATTTTCGTAAATACTATTTTCACCTTACTTCAGCATGTTGATTATTTCTTGCACAAAATCTGTTTTGCTTTATAATTAACACAACATCAATGAGTATGCCGGGCTAAGTAATTTCCTCAACAAACTTTTTCAATGTTACAATTTTTGTATCCTCATATTGAATTAAAACTAAAAGGTCTTCATCTCCAGTAATTAAATAATTTGCTTTAGCATCTTTTGCAAGAGATAATAAATAATTATCCTTAGCGTCCCTGCAAATAGTTACAGTTGCTGTTACTTTAATATTGGTAGCTCTTTCTTCTAAAGCTGTAATAAATTCAAGTCCTGTATTTTCAACAAAATATTTTCTAAATTTTATTTGTTTTATTTTAGTGGTTAGTTCTAGCAGGAGTGCGTCGCTTACAATAACATCAATATTCGGATTTAAAAAAATGCTGGTTAGCCTTAATCTGTTTTCGCCATCTTTAATTAAAAAACTTAGAAACCAATTGCTGTCAATAATAATTCTCATGTTATTGCTTTCCGTAAATATCGTTTTCGTCTTCCTTAAGCAAATTAATTATTTCTTCTTCGCTTACTTCAAACTTTGGGTGCTTGTCTGCAATCTCGGTCATTTTTAAGCCAGCTAAATACTTTTTGTTTGTATCACTAATAGTAAAAGATGCAATACCATTTTTCGAGAGAAAACTTTTAAGGGATTCTAATTCCTGCTGGGTTTTAGGTTCTAATATTAATGCTTCCATATAATCTGTTTTCCTAAAGTTACAAATTTTTATTTTACCTCAACACAACCCCAGCGCCTGCAAAATATCCCCCAAAATATCATCCGCATGTTCCAACCCAACAGAAATACGGATTAAACCGGGTGTAATATTCACTGCTAATCTTTCATCTTCTGTAAGTTTTGCATGTGTGGTACTTGCCGGGTGAGAGGCTATGCTACGGGTATCACCCAGGTTAGCAGTAAGAGATAACATTTTTAAACTATTTAAAAAGGCCCGGCCACTTTGTAAACCACCCGTTAAATTAAAACTAATTAACCCACCACCGTTTTTCATTTGCTT
>JAYSTT010000332.1:0-3262 GCA_043719495.1 Ferruginibacter sp.
TACTTAAAATGAGCGTGCAAACAGGTTGCTTTATACCAATTTTTTACAGCACCAATAAATTGTTGAAAAAATAATTGTACCATTGCTGTGCATATAAATAAACACAATTATTATGAAAACAATTGGTTTAATTGGCGGTCTTACCTGGTATTCTACCCTTGAGTATTACAGGTTGTTAAATGAGTTGATGAATAAACGGCTTGGCGGGAACCATGCTGCAAAAATTATTTTAAACTCGGTTGATTTTGCTGAAATAAAAGTTTTAACCGAAGTACAAAACTGGGATGGTATTGCTGCCATAATGTGCAAGGCTGCAAAATCTATTGAACTGGCTGGTGCTGATTGCTTAATGATTGGTGCCAATACTATGCATAAAATTGCGGATGAAATACAGGCTGCAGTTACTATTCCTGTGATACATATAGGTACAGCAACTACAGCTACTGTAAAAATGGCTGCAATAAAAAAAGTTGCCTTGCTGGGTACAAAATATACTATGCAATTAGATTTTTATAAAGCCAAACTTGCAGCAAATGATATTGAAACTATTATACCCGGAGATGTTGATATTGAATTTATTAACAACTCTATTTACAACGAATTTAGTAAAGGGATATTTTTACTGGAAACAAAAGAAGAATATTTGCGGATTATTAATTTGCTTATTAAACAAGGTGCCGAAGGGATTATTTTAGGATGCACCGAAATACCTATACTAATTAAGCCAGAAGATTGTGCTGTACCAATTTTTGATACAGGGCTTATACACTCTATGGCTGCGGTTGATTTTGCTTTAAACTAAGATAGTAAAAAGAAAGGGCTGTTTTGCAGCAAACTGTTATTTCAGTCAGCCCACCTTTCTGAAAGTCTTTATGTTTTATGCATGTGCTTGTCAAACATTTAGTCATCGAAAATATCTTTCAAGAAACTTCAGAGTTTTTAGAAATATTTTGTTGTTGAGTTCTTTGTTAGCAAACAATTCCGGGCTGTGATATTGAAATATTCTATAAGAATTATAATACAAAATTTCGAGTGTGTAAATAGTTCCGTCATCAACATCATCTTGAAAATTTTCTATTTTGTTTTGAGAAATTAATTTTTCAAAATCTATCATTTTCAAACTGTCCATAAGATTAGAAATGGATATTTCGGGTTTGAATTTTACTTCTTTCAGTGTTGAAGTGTCATAGTACTGGTATCTGTGGCTATCCCATTTTTCATTATTTTTTCTAAGAAGAAATAGCTCATTGCCAAACATACTTCCTGTCCAAAGTCTAAGTGAAAAACTGTCTGTGTTCTTGTTAATCAAAGGCAGCATTAATTTTTCGGATAATTCCCTATAATATGCTGGTAAAATAGTTTGAGAAGAATAATAAATTGTACCGATAGGTTGTAATGTGTCAAATTGTTTAGTTTGACAAAAAGATGGTAAATAAACAAAAAAGAAAAAAAATATCTTAAATAAAGTGTTCTTTTGCATTATACACACTTTGTTTATTTTACAGGGGGCTGCTTTGCAGGATCTAGTATTATAGTATGTACAAATAAAATTCTTTCCTCGTCAATAGCTTCATCTGAACTGATAACAGCTTTTTTTAAAAAAGCGGCATCGTTACAATTCATGCATCCCAATATTATATGTTCTCTTTTAAAATTTATTTTGCCAGTGCTGTCTTCAAAAACCATACCTGTATTGGAAGACTGGCCCCCATTAAAATTAAATGCAGCTTCGTTTAATTGCCTCAACTGATATAAACTCATACCCGGCCTTACTCCACTTTTTAATTGCCAGATATTTTCAGCAACATTTTTATCATATTCTAACGAACTTTCTGCCATAAGCTGACCACCAATATATATTTTAGCGAGCTTACAGTTATTTACTTCATCTCCCCATAAAAAAACCATTTGACGGTTTGTATTAGGAAATAAAACTGAACATTTTCCAATTTGCTTCTCTGATAAATAGTAAATATCTTTTTGTACGTTTTTATTCCCAAAATAATATCTGAGGTATTCGTGTGAGGTAAAAGCAAATAAATCCTCAGCAAAAACAATTTCTTTTGGTTTGGGTAATGGCTGTTTCCTAACAAGAAAACTATATTCAATTAAAGTGTCAACTTGCCTGGAAGATATGCGTATGGTAATATCGTTATGCTGAAACAACAAAGCGGGCACTCTTAAAGAATCGCTTTCATTATTACAAAAAAAACCATCTTCATTAATATCATTTTTAATTTTTTTTACCTCTTTGGATGAAGTGGTACGGTAAATAAAACAAAAATCTTCTTTTGTATTAAAAATGGTAACTGATCTTTGTGCGGAATCTTTCAACTTGTTTTTGCCAAAACTCCTGTAATTATAATCCCTTATAATTGTATCCCCCACATAGGATGAACCCAGGTAAGTAAATCCCTTCTTGCCAACATAACTGTCAAACTTCAATTTAGGAACCGATGATGCTTCTATTACATTAACTACAGAAAATACCTGGCCATAGGAAGTATAACCGGTTAAAAATACCAATAAACAAAAAAATAGTAAATATCTTTTCAATGTAATTACCTTTTAAAGGTTTTATTATAGTATTGTTACAAATACCTGTAATAAATTAACTAAAACTTGTTATTGGAGGCAATCTTCAGTGGGGGGTACAAAATTTTAACTGCAGAGCAAATAAAATTTATAATGCGAAAATAAGGATTTCCCTTAAAATATACCTATTTGTTTCCTAAAACATAAATAGGAGCAGCAAAAGCCATTATTTCTAATTTCCTAAATAAATTTCAGTTGCCCCGTAACCATACAATGGGTTATACTGATTTACAAAAGACTTTACTTCTTTTTTTAACCTTAGGATATCATGAATTTCATCTTTTAATTTACCGGTACCCACTCCATGTATAATAGTTAACAATGGCTGTTGGTGTGCAACCGCCAAATCATAATATTTTTCAAATGTCTTTAATTGTAAAGTGAGTATTTCAAAATTGGTAAGATGTTTCCAGCTATCGGTTAGTTTTTCTATATGTAAATCAACTACTGTACGTGCAGTTTCTAAATTCTCTCTTGTTTTTGATACATCATAAACCCTGAAACCCGAATTTCCTAAGCTGTCGAGGTCAACCTTTTCTTCTTCCATTTTATCAGGATAAGTATCAAATAATAAATACCTGAATGTGGGTTCATTTTTTAATTGAATTTCTTCTATCTTTTTAAATATTTGCTTCCCTTTTAATTTTAATGATACTTCATAAAAAGG
>JAYSTT010000333.1:0-3261 GCA_043719495.1 Ferruginibacter sp.
TATTTTTCTATTTTTTGAAATTATTTGTATAATAATAACCTTATTTTAATATAAAATTTATATGTTTGCCTAAACAATAATAAATATTATTTATTTTAATATTAAAACAAGCAAAGCATGAAATCTTTAACATTAAGAAATTTAGCTCCCTTTTTTGTTTTAGCAGTTATCGCAATAGCCGCTATATTCATTCCTTCTTTACCCAACTTTGATGATGGTAAATTTAATGGTGCAGATGTTGCCTGGATTTTAGTAGCAACAGCCCTTGTATTTTTAATGACTCCTGGCCTGGCATTTTTTTATGGAGGTATGGTGCACCGTAAAAATGTAATCAGTACCATGATAAAAAGTGTGGTAGCTGCAGGTGTAGTTAGCGTACTTTGGGTAACTGTTGGTTACAGTCTTTGTTTTGGAGAAGATATAGGCGGCTTTATTGGCAATCCAATGACACATCTTTTTTTTAAAGGTGTAGCTTCCGGGGCTCCTATTTTAGAAGGTGGTACAGCATTAACTATTCCCCTCTTATTATTTGCATTGTTTCAATTAATGTTTGCAATTATTACTCCCGGCCTTGTGGTGGGTGCGGTTGCAGAACGTATAAAATTTAGTGCGTACATTTTGTTTATAGTTTTATTTAGTTTATTAGTGTATGCCCCATTAGCACACTGGACATGGCACCCAAAAGGTTTTTTAGCACAAATGGGTGTACTTGATTTTGCCGGGGGCACCGTGGTACATATTTCTGCTGGTTGTGCAGCTTTAGCAGGCGCATTGGTATTAAAAAGAAGACAATCACATATTGAGCATAGAGAAATCCCGCCAGCTAATATTCCTTATGTATTAATTGGTACAGGTTTGCTTTGGTTTGGTTGGTTTGGTTTTAATGCTGGTTCTGCATTAGGGGCAACTACTTTATCAGTTTCTGCCTTTGCCACAACTAATACCGCAGCTGCTGCGGCTGGTTTAAGCTGGATGTTTTTTGATGTATTAAAAGGTAAAAAGCCATCTGTATTAGGTTTTTGCATTGGTGCTGTGGTTGGCTTGGTTGCTATTACACCTGCGGCTGGATATGTAGCAATTCCTCAAAGTATTTTTATAGGATTCTTAGCTGCTATAATTTCAAATGTTGCGGTTTATTATAAATCAAAATCAAGGCTGGATGATACTTTGGATGTTTTTCCTTGTCATGGTATTGGTGGGATCGTAGGTATGATAATGACGGGGGTATTTGCTACTAAATCTGTAAATGCTGCCGGAGCTGATGGTTTATTTTACGGGGGCACGGCTTTCTTCTTAAATCAATTAAAAGGATTGGGAATTGTAGTGGCTTATAGTTTTGCGATGTCATTTGTAATTTTTAAATTCATCAATTTTATTTTACCAATAAGGGTTAGTCAGGAAGATGAATTACTTGGTTTGGATGCTTCTCAGCACAATGAGAATTATACTCAGGGTACATTATTAGTACAAACAGGAGGCGAACTTAAAGAAACCCTTGTAGAAGAATAAAATCAATAAAAGAAAAAAGATATAAAAAAGGTACAACCATAATATGAGCTTCTCGACAAAGTTCATGGGTTGTACCTCTTATTTAATAATTAAAATCAATTACAATGTTAAGAAAATTATTTTTATCAGCAGCTGCTGTAGTATGCTTTTTTATCTCAAACGCACAGGATTCTACAAAAGCATTAACTGTTTCAGGTTCAATTGATGGTTATTATCGTTATAATTTTGCTGGTAAGGCAAATAACTATACAAGTTTTACCAACTCTCAAAGTTCCTTTGAATTAGGTATGGCTTCATTAAGAGCAGATGCTACTGCTTTATCGGGTAAAGTTGGGGCCACAATTGATTTGGGTTTTGGCCGCAGGGCAGAGGAGTTTTCTTATAATGATGGTAATGATAATGTTGGGTCGGGTTCAGATAAAAACGGATTTTTATCTTTGGCAGCAATTAAACAGGCATATATTACTTACTCTCCCTCTGCAAAAGTAAAATTTACTGCTGGAAAATTTGCTACTCATGTAGGTTATGAATTATTAGATGCCCCGTTAAACAGGAATTACAGTATGAGTTATATGTTTACTAACGGGCCTTTTTTTCATACAGGTTTAAAAGCTGATATTTCAGCCGGCCCGGTAGCCTTTATGCTGGGTGTAACTAATTACACCGATCAAACAACCGCCACTACCAGTGTTAAGAATTTAATTGCGCAATTTAGTGGTGCAACTAAAAATGGTAAACTAAAATTCTATCTGAATTATTCAGGTTTTGGCGGATCTGATGAAGGAACTAGTCCAAGTGGTTTAAAATCATTGAATCAGTATGATTTGGTAGTTTTAGGCACCATTAGCAGCAAATTTAATTTAGGTTATAATGGTACCGTACAATCAAGAAAACCAGTTACCGGAAAAAGTGGAAACTGGATCGGAAACGCTTTGTATTTAAATTTTGATCCCACAGATAAAGTAGGGCTTACTTTAAGAAGTGAATTGATGAGTGATAGCAAAACCATTTATTATGGTACTAAAAGTATTTTTGCAAACACTGTTTCTGTAAATTGTAAAGTAGGGCCACTCACCATCATTCCTGAAATTCGGTTTGAGTCTGCACAAAGTAATTTTTATACAAAAAGTAACGGGTCGGGTACAAAATCTACTGCAAGTGGATTACTGGCAGCAGTATATAAATTTTAATTAAGCGTTTTTTATATAGCAAGCAATCGTTAAAGACAGGCCTCTATTTCTATAAAGGCCCGTCTTTATGTTGACTTTTTATTTTTATTTAACTGGAACAAACATAAACTACTCATTGCACTTTTATTTGAACAAGTTCAGTTTTAGTTAATCCTTTGAACTGTACTTCCATTTTTGGTGGTTCATCTCCTGTAAAAAAACAATTACTTGTTATTATATGAGAGCCTGGGGCTAGTATCGGTACTGGTGCTGATAATTTATAATCTCTTTTTAGTTTTCCATTTTTATTATAAATTTTAATTGTTTCGGTACCATCACAAACAATACTTTCACCTGCCTCTAGTTCTACAGGCAAATTAATTTCAGTATAGTTATCAATGGAAAATTTAATATTATTTACGCCTCCATCTTTGCCGGTAATATGTATTCTAAATTGAAGAACTTGTTCTTTCCATGGTTGATTGAAGTTCCAGGTTGTATGAGTAGGTTCGCCAGGTTGCCGTATAAATTTTTCCCGTACAAAATTTTCGGTTATTCTATATTGAAACAAATTCCATTTGCC
>JAYSTT010000334.1:0-3259 GCA_043719495.1 Ferruginibacter sp.
AGGGAATTATTCATTTAGAAAACATTCGGAAAAGTTATTACATGGGTAAGCAGGAATTACAAGTGCTTAAAGGAATTAACATAGATATATTTAAAAACGAGTATGTGGCGTTAATGGGGCCAAGTGGAAGTGGTAAATCAACCTTAATGAATATTTTGGGCTGCCTTGATTCGCCCAGTGGTGGTAAATACATTTTAAACGGTAAAGATGTAAGTCGTATGCCGGATGATGATTTGGCCGAAGTACGCAATCAGGAAATTGGATTTGTATTTCAGCAATTTAATTTATTGCCCCGGTTAACAGCCTTGGAAAATGTAGCATTACCATTGGTGTATAGTGGTGTTAGTAAAAAAGAAAGAATTGAAAGAGCTATGGCAGTGATGGTAAAAGTAAAATTAGATGACCGGAGTCATCATAAACCCAGCGAATTAAGCGGTGGCCAATGCCAAAGAGTGGCCATTGCCCGGGCTTTAATAAATAACCCCTCCATAATTTTGGCAGATGAACCTACAGGTAATTTAGATAGTAAAACGAGTTACGAAATAATGGATATTTTGGGTAAGATACATGATGATGGCAATACTGTTATCTTAGTAACCCACGAAGAAGATATATCTACTTTTGCTCACAGAATTATCCGGCTAAAAGACGGAACGGTTGAAAGTGATAAACAAAATACCCGCCCGGCCACTATAGCTCAACCTGCTTAAGATGCCATTTTTCCCAAAATCCGAACTGTAAACAGTTTTATTTTTTGTTACATTATTTATTTACTTTCATTGCTGAAAAATTATTTATAAAATTAAAAATCCCATTTATGGGTTAGGTGTATGGCATTTAAGATTTATACAAAAACTGGCGATCTGGGTAAAACAAGTTTAATAGGCGGTACCAAAGTTGCCAAGAGCCATATACGTATTGAAAGTTATGGCACAGTAGATGAATTAAATTCTTATATCGGATTAGTAAGCGATTGCATTACTCACGAGCCATCAAAAATTGTTTTAAAAGAAATTCAGGATAGGCTTTTTACCATTGGCTCTTCTTTGGCCTGCGACCCCGATAAAGAACCACTGATGAAAATACCGGATTTAAAGGAAGAGGATATTGTTTTGCTGGAAAAAGAAATTGACAGTATGAATGAAGCCTTACCGGTTATGAAATCTTTTATTTTACCCGGAGGGCATATGGCAGTATCAACCACACATATTGCCCGCTGTATCTGCCGCCGTGCAGAAAGGGTATGCGTAAATATGCAGCAACATGAATTGTTTGTAGAACCTTTAGTAATAAAATACCTTAACCGCTTAAGCGATTATCTTTTTGTACTTGCAAGATTTATTGGGCAATTATTGGGTGTTGGAGAAATTCCCTGGAGGCCACGTATTAAATAGCCAATTCTAAATTTGATGATTGAAAATTTTATACCGCAACTGGGTTTTTCATTATCAAATTAAAAATTGGCAATATCGTTAAATGATTCTTCCATCCTTCATATGCACAATCCTGTCGCTCATTTGTGCCAGTTCTTCGTTATGAGTAACTATTAAAAAAGTCTGGTTGAATTGCCGGCGCAAATCAATAAACAACTGGTGTAATTCTTTTGCATTAGTACTGTCAAGGTTTCCTGTGGGTTCATCGGCCATTACAATAGAGGGATTATTTATTAAAGCCCTGGCTACTGCCACCCGTTGCTGCTCGCCTCCGGAAAGTTGCTGGGGTTTATTTTCCAAACGATTTACTAACCCTAAAGTTTTTAATAATTCTTCTGCCCTGCCCAATATATCTTTCTTTTTGCCCCCTGCAATCCATCCCGGAATACAAACATTTTCCAAAGCAGTAAATTCAGGTAACAGGTGATGAAACTGAAAGACAAAGCCTATTTCCCGGTTTCGGAAAGCGGCCAGTTTTTTACCTGATAATTTATCCACCTTTTGATTATTTAAAATAATTTCTCCGGCATCTGCACTGTCTAAAGTGCCTACAATATGCAATAGTGTACTTTTACCAGCTCCCGAACTTCCCACTATACTTACAATCTCCCCTTTTTTAATGTTAATGTCCACCCCTTTTAATACCTGTAACTGGCCGTATTTTTTTTGAATATTTTTTGCTGATAACATGCTTTAAAAGTAAGTAATTATTAATAAAAAACTGCGTTTGTAACTTTTAATGCACTTTATACAATCTTCTAAAAAAACAGCCGTTAATAAAACACTTTTGGTTATTTCCACAGAACGTATACATTTGCGGAAAATTAGGGAGGTAAAAGCCCTTCAATTATTTAAGAAAACTAAAGAAATAAGATATGTTTTGGACACTTGAACTTGCCTCACATTTAGAAGACGCACCCTGGCCAGCAACAAAAGATGAATTAATTGATTACTCTATCCGCAGCGGTGCCCCTATTGAAGTAGTTGAAAATTTACAGGAACTGGAAGATGAAGGTGAAATTTACGAAAGCCTTGAAGACATTTGGCCGGATTACCCCAGTCATGAGGATTTCTTTTTTAATGAAGAGGAATATTAAGCCCTTTCGCCCCTAAAAGGGAACCGGGTTTCTGCAATATTAAAGAGCCGCTCAAAAATTGAGCGGCTCAATTTTTTTATACTACCTGCCTGAAAAAAGTATTAATCCCAAGATATCCCTACAGGGAATTAGGGGGCTTCTACTTCTCCATCTGCTCAATTACTGCTTGCGTAACTCCAGTAAATGAAAAACCGCCATCATGAAATAGGTTTTGCATGGTTACATATTTAGTCAGATCGCTAAACATGGTTACTATATAATTAGCACAATCTTCTGCACTGGCATTTCCCAACGGGCTCATTTTTTCTGCGTAAGAAATAAATCCATCAAACCCTTTTACACCACTGCCTGCGGTAGTACGGGTAGGCGATTGAGAAATTGTATTAACCCGTACATTCTTTTTAACACCATACTGGTAACCAAAATTACGAGTTTACGCATAAAGGTTTCGATATATCTGCATTGAGTTTACACAGGGTATTGGCTGCTGCCATGAAGCAGGATGCGATAAACGAATGGGGATCGGTAGTAGCTTTAAGTTATATTGCTGCACAACGAGTTTTTCCGGATTATAACGATATGGCAGATAATAAAGCCATTCTGGAAAGTATTGCCCGTAATTTTGGTTACCAATATGGTGTTAAAAAGAATGTACGGGTTAATACAATTTCTCAATCGCCTACCCGTACTACCGCAGGCAGTGGTGTAAAAGGGTTTGATGGATTTATT
>JAYSTT010000335.1:0-3258 GCA_043719495.1 Ferruginibacter sp.
CCTTTTTTTTATCGGGTTCTTTTAAAACAAACTCAAAATCAAACCTGGGGCTGTCGCTGAGGCTTTCAAAACCCACATCATGCAAATAAAAATCGGCTAATGGCTCAATATTATTTTTAAGCTGAAAATTACTCTCCCCTCCTATCATTAAATTATAAGTGAAAGTATAAGCTGTTTCTGTTTGATTAAGTAAATATATTTTAAACTTCTCCACCACATCATCATCAAAAACATCTTTACTAAATACTGGCAAAAAAGATATTACAATACCATCAGCTTCTTTGGTTTTAATGGCGGTTTTTTCTTTACGCACCTGATCTATAAACACTTTCTTTTTTTCTACTGCCTTTTTTTCGGTAAACATTTTAAAGTAAGGAAAATCTATTTGATCCATATAAGCAGGAAAGCGTACACCTTTTACTTCTATCATCACCATTTTTTCATTCATAATTTCCACCACTTTACCATCTTCATTGGTAAGCAATACTGTAACCTTGTCTCCTATTTCGTATTTCATTATTTTACGTCCCTTAAATTAAAGGGATTGCTTTAGTTTAATTAAGATACAAAAATACGGAAGGTTTTAGCTATAGCATTTAAAAAAATAAAACCACCTGCTTTATAACAAAGTAATTTATTTAATTATCTTCCACTGCCTTAATAAAAAATTAAATGAAACTTGATTCGTCTTTTAAAATAAAATCTATTCTTCAATTATACGAAATGCTGCCAGGGCATGAGCGGATAATTACTGATGTATTAAGACAAATAGTAACAGCACATTTACCAGTAAATTGTAAAGAAAAAATATCTTTTAATGTACCTTACTTTTATGGTAACAAAGGCATTTGTATTATCTGGCCATCTACAATACCCAGGGGCGGAATAAAAAAAGGCGTTTTATTGGGGTTTTGGTATGGCAATAAACTTAAAGATGCCGATAATTACTTAACGCATGGTACCAACAAGCAAATATTTTATAAAATATTTACCGATGCAGATGGAATAAATGAAAAAGCAATTATAAAGCTATTAAAGGAAGCCGTAAAGCTGGATAACCAATGGATAAGTAAGGGAAAGAGGAAGTGTTTATAAATTAATGCAATGTTGTTAAGTAATTTTTAACAGCAAATATTTAGCTCCGCTGCAACGCTGGCATAATTTTTTCCATCTTTGTACAAAACAAACCGGTTGAAGATATTTTTACCTGCAATTTTGCTTATTATTACCTTCTCTGCCAAAGCACAGAAAATAGACAGTATTTATATTAATCTTTATACAGATAGCCTTAAAAAAGGCACTTACAACTATATTAATATAGATGGCCTTTTAAGTAATGGCAGGTATTTACCCTTAGATAGTTCACATCTTATTTTTACCGCTTCTGCCGGAAAATTTTTTGGCAATACCCTGTTAATTGATAAAGATTTTAATCAAGAAAAAATTACAATAAAAGCAGTATTGAGAAAAAACCCTGCAATTTATAAAGAATTTGTTTTATACATTAAGAAAAAACCCGATGACGAAAACTTAAAAACTGTAGAAGAACTGCTAAATGGCAGGCAACCTCAAAAACCAAAGCGTAAAAAGGGTTAACCAGAAAAACTGTATAATTCTTACAACGTAAAAATGCCCGGCTCTTTAAAAAGAATTACCGGGTATTTTTAATATTTAGCGTTTAAATATTATCAAGAGCTTGTATGGTTATGCAAATTTCTTAGCGTCTTCTAAAAATTGTGCTAAGCCGCTATCGGTTAATGGGTGTTTTAATAAACCTAAAATAGAGGACAAAGGGCAGGTACAAACATCGGCACCAGCTTCGGCACATTTAATAATATGATTGGGGTATCGTATAGATGCAGCCAATATTTCAGTCTTATATCCCTGTATAGTAAATATCTGGCGCAACTGCTTTATTAAATCCATTCCATCCCAACCTGTATCATCTACCCTGCCAATAAATGGCGACACATAAGTAGCTCCGGCCTTAGCAGCTAAAATTGCCTGGCCTGCAGAAAAAATAAGTGTACAATTTGTTTTTATGCCATTTTCGGTAAACCACTTAATTGCTTTAATTCCATCTTTAATCATGGGCACTTTTACTACAATATTCGGATGGATGGCAGCTAATTTTTTTCCTTCCGCAACAATGCCATCAAAATCTGTAGCTATAACTTCGGCACTGATATCACCATCCACCATTTCGCAAATAGTTTTATAATGTGCCATCACTGCTTCGCTTCCTTTAATACCTTCTTTAGCCATCAAAGAAGGATTGGTGGTTACCCCATCTAAAATTCCTAAATCATTTGCTTCTTTAATTTGAGCAAGGTTGGCAGTATCAATAAAAAATTTCATTGCAGAATATATATTTAAGTAATGGTATAAATAAAAAATGGCAAGTTACTTACATCGCACCGCTCAACCATCTACCCTTGCTGCCTTCCGGCCCTGGGGGAGTTCAACAGGAGCTGGCCGTATAAGACTTGCCGGCGCAAATATACAGTATACCAGTTGAAATCCGGAGGAATAAAATACAAAAATCTTAAAAATATTGATTCAGCATTAAAGCATTGGAGCAAAACTAAATCCTGGTTTATCTGTTCTGGAATTTATTTTTGATACTCCAATTAACTGATCGGCACGGTCGGTGAACCCTTTGTAATACATTAAAATGGTATAGCTGTTTTCTGTTTCCCAGTAATTACCTTCCAAATCAGTTTTTTGTTGCTGATTATTTTTATCAACAGCTATATAGGTATAATTATAGTACCCCTGTTTTAGAAAAGCCGTGCCCTCATACACCCCTTTTGCAGTATTAAAAACCATTTTGGTTTTATCATTAAATGTGTAATCAGTTAATTGGCCGGCAAGATAAATTTCTTTGCCAGCATAAGGTTGTCCACCAGGTGTGGCCAAAGTAAAATGAACTGTTGCAAAATCTCCCTGCCAATAGGGGTTTATACTTTCATAAGTTTCTATTAAAAACATACCATTAATATCCCTGAAATAAACATATCGTTGTCCGTTTCTGTCTATATCTGGCTTTACAAAAATACCGGTAGTAGTTTTTGTATAATTTGCACTATCAACTCTGTCGCTTTGCAAACGAAAGCTTCTTAAATCAAGCCATCGCCATTCTTTTCCTCCCGGAAAAATACAATTGTTCTCTGTGTTATACTCTAAAGAACTGCCCCGTACAAATGTTGGCGCAATATCTTTTAAAGCATTATCCCAGCGATTGTTTTGTAAAATAAC
>JAYSTT010000336.1:0-7887 GCA_043719495.1 Ferruginibacter sp.
GGTCCGCCATTTTCTACAAAATACCGGAAGGCAAGCCTACCCGATATACCTGCAGCAGGTAAACCAGCCATTGTAATACTGAATTGAGTCCAGGCTGTAGGATATCCCGTTGCAGTATAAGTTGGATTAATATCAGCCAGCATAGTAGTAAAATCGCCAACACTGGTTGCACTTGCACCCACGTTTGTACTGGCACCATTGGTACTTAATCTTACCTGCATCCTGTCTGGGAACGCCCCATTAATACTTCGTGTAAAGAATTTAAATATATCGCCATTTTTTAAAGTAATATTTGGCGCAAATAACCAGTTACTAAGTGTTGCTGTACCTGAGCCACAAAGGAAAGAGGCCCCCCTGAAATCGGGAGCACTATTAGCTGCAAAAGCACCGCCGGTAGTACCCTGGAACCAATCGGAGAAAAGACCGGTACCAATAGGGCTGCTTAAATTTAATTGAGACCAGCCAACTGGTAAAGCAGCTGCACTAAAACTTTCATTTATTAAATTAACAGTACCTGTTGGTATTTGAACCTGGCTCAGTACTGATGAAGTAGGAGGTGTACAAGATGGAGGAGCTGTACAATTTATTCCACTAACAGTTACTCTGTATGAAGGACATTCAACTAAGTTCCCAACTCCGCCTGCCACCAAAACAATAGTTGCATTTGCAGGAACATTAAAAGAATATGATACAGAAGCAGCACCCGGAGGAACACTAATTGCACCATCTGCCAAAAAGTTGGTACAAACATTAGCCGGGTTAAAACTTCCGTTATAGGCAACAACAAAAACATCGCCAATCTGACCAATATTTTCGTAAAGTACTGTTACACATTGAGGTGCACAGGTTAGGTTCTGCAAAGTATAACTATCATAAAAAACAGGACCTGTACCGTTTGGGCCAGAGCATATTTTAGTAAAAGCACAAGAAGAAGGTGAACCAAGGCGAGCCATACGATTGGCTATTGTTGGGTCAGTAACACTTAAACTACCGTTAAACACACAAACATCTGTAAGGCCGGTTGGCGTAGGGGTATTTGTCTGAACAGTTTGTTTTAAACCTGGGTTGTTCAAAAATTTCTCAGCAAACATTTTATTTATTACCGGATCATCAGATGGCCCTGCATTTGAAGCAGCAGCCAGCAATTGAGGTTTTAAAGTGCCCTGCTTATTAACAGAAGGGATTTGATCAATTTGTTTAGTAACCACTGGTTTCTCAGTAGGCTGGCCCCTTCTTGCACTGGAGGGCTTGGTTAAAGCTCCCTGCTGTGCTAAAGTAACCTGAAAAGAAATGCCCAAAACAAGGATCGATAGAATCGTTTTGAGCAAAAACACCTTAAAGTTTTTTAGTGTAATTGTTTTTTGCATAAAAAATGTTTTAGTTTGTTTGTGTACACAAGAGAGAGCCTGAATAATACAGTTTTGGTAATAAAAGCAGTGTTTGTTCAGGTAGTACAATATTAAAGGTAATAACTTTAACTTTAAATTATAAAATTTTTACCCGTTTTTTCAAAAATGTTTTTTTTACCCTTAAATTACCCTGGAGGAATACATTCAATCGAATATTTTAAACCGTTGGGCTATTATATTAATAAATTAAACCTATTTGAAAGTAAAGAAATGAAAAATATAAATTGCAAAACAACAATTTTTGAGCTTTAAGGATTTACATTTATCAGGAAATCCTATGCCTTATTTTACCTAAAAATTTATCAGATATGAGACAGTGGCTTGCTAATTTTAAAGAATCTAAATTTATAAAAGGTTCTGTTTATGCTATTGTTGGTTTGTTTTCTTATCCCGGCCTTAATTTAATAAACAAACTGGAAATTAAAGGCATGGAAAACCTGTATAAACTTCCTAAGCAAAATGTGTTGTTTGTAAGCAATCATCAAACTTATTTTGCAGATGTAATTACCTTTTTACACATTTTTTGTGCCGTAAGCTGGCGCAAAAAAAATAAATTAGGTATCCCTTATTATTTATTATGGCCTTTTACCAGGGTAAAATATGTTGCGGCAGAAGAGACAATGAAAAATGACTGGATCAGTAAATTATTTAGCCTTGCAGGTGCCATAACGGTTAAACGTACATGGCGTAAAGACGGGCAGGAAGTAAGGCGGGGATTAGACCCATCAGATACAAGAAAAATTGAAACCGCTTTACAAAAAAACTGGGTAATTACTTTTCCGCAGGGTACTACCAAACCATTTGCCCCCGGTAGAAAAGGCACAGCATTTATTATAAAGCAACACCGGCCAATAGTAATACCTGTTGTTATAAATGGATATTGGCGTGCATTTAATAAAAAGGGTTTAAAATTTAAAAAGAAGGGCTCATTATTATCGGTAACTTTTAAAGAACCTTTGCAAATTGATTATAATGATACTACAGAAAATATTTTAATGGTAGTAATGGATGCCATTGAGCAAAGTAAAAAATTTATGCTAAAAGGAAAACATCATTTAATGAACGCTATTGATAAATAAGTTTATTATTTTTTGAAAAGTGCTTTTAATTCATCCGCATCTTCTGCTTTCATTTTTCCGCCCAGCACTAAACGTAGTTGCCTTCTTCTTAACGCACTTTCAAACAGTTTTTTTTCTTCTTCGGTTTCAGGTGTCAATGTATTTACCTTACGTGGTTTGCCATTAGGATCTAAAGAAACAAAAGTATAATACGCTTCGTTGCTTTTATATTTATATTGTTGTATAGCATCTTCGCCCCACACATTCATGTGTACTTCCATACTGCTGTTAAATGCCCTTGTTACTTTGGCTTCTATGTGTACAACATTTCCTATTTTAATAGGGCTTTCAAAAGAAATATTATCTACTGATGCTGTTACCACCGGCGCACTGCAATGTTTCATAGCAGCAAGTGCAGCGGCAATATCCATCCAGTACATTAGCCTGCCCCCCATTAAATTTCCAAAATTATTGGTGTCATTAGGCAACACTAATTCAGTCATTACCACTATTGATTCGCTGGCTTTTTTCTCCATTTATTTTTTTTGCAAAGATAAGCTAAGTGAATTTATATTTTTGGGTACTCTAAATTTTCTACATTAAAAAAGAAATAATTTTTATCTTTTAGATATTTTATTTTGAGCAATAGTTTTTTGCATTTTACATTTAAAGCGGTTTACTTCGCTGCCACGTAATGCAGCATGTTTTGTACGCCTTCTATTGGTTCTTTTACGCCACATTTTAAAACTACTTGCTTTCATTTCCAGCCGCATCAATGCAATAACTTCTTTTTCTTTTATGCCAAATTGTATTTCAATGGCTTCAAAAGTGGTCCGGTCTTCCCATGCCATTTCTATGATGCGGTCAATATCTGTGACAGTTAAGATTTGTTTGCTCATTTTACTGTTTATTATTTCTGCATCTCACGCTGCAGTATTTTACTTCATCCCAAACCTTATCCCATTTTTTTCGCCATACAAAAGAGCGGTGGCAAACAATACAAATTTTTACAGGCAAATCCGCTTTCTTTTTTTGTTTCATTATATGCGAATTAAATTATGTTGCCGTAAATCATCCAGCATTAAAGCTATGCCATCATTTAAATTTATATATGCAGCCATATCACATAAAAATATTTTATGGTCACCCCCATCCATTGTATCAGTCACTTTCAATTCCATTACAGCTATGGCTTCCCTCAGTATTTTAAAGTCATTCCATTTAGTCAGTAATTTTCTTTTTTCTAACCTGTTTATTTTATCAACGATATACCCGCTTTTCTTTCCCAGTAAATCTACAAGCCGGTATTGATTTTTTGCAAGAATTTGTAATACAAAATGAGGATTGTTATTTACAAATTCAAGTGTTTTTGTATTTTGATAAATGGCCACCATCATTCTTTTTGGTTGCATACTAACTGCAGAAACGTAAGTACAGATATTCATATTATAGTGGTCGCCATCTTTACTGCTGATGCTGTAAACCGGAAGATTGATTCTGTTCCAGGGTTTCTTTTTGATCATAAACTATTTAAATATTTTTCTGCAATGGAAAGATGGTTATTTTGTTTTTCCTCCGGCATCTTATCAAAGGTTCTCACTAACATTCCTAATCTTGGGTTTTTTAAAAAGAAACTGCGGTGCTGATGCATAAAACGCCAGAACAACCCATCCCAGATAACTGTCCATTCTCCTTTTTTGTAATCACTCATTTTTAATAAATAGTTACTACCGCTGATGTATGGTTTGGTAGTCATCAAACCCCCATCTGCAAATTGTGTCATTCCATACACATTAGGAACCATCACCCAGTCGTATGCATCTACAAACAATTCCATAAACCAACGGTACACTTCATTTGGATCAAACTCACACAGTAACATAAAATTGCCCAACACCATCAACCTTTCTATATGATGGCAATAACCGGTAAGCAAAACTTTTTTTATAACATTATCTATTGGTAAAATACCCGTGTTACCTGTCCAGAAACTTTCTGGTATCTTTCGGCTAAAGCCCCAATAATTTTTTGTGCGTTGTTTACTTCCTTCCCTTTCATAAACGATTCTGATAAATTCCCTCCATCCTAAGATTTGCCTGATAAACCCTTCTAAAGAATTAAGCGGCACATTATATTTTGCCGCCGCTGTAATGGCTCCGGAAATTATTTGGCCGGGTTGTAATAAACCAATATTTAACATGGGACTTAATACGGAATGATGCAGAAAATGCTCTTCGGCAACAATGGCATCTTCATAAATGCCAAACTTAATGAAACGCTCTTTTAAAAAATCATCTAACCATTTTTCGGCGGCCGCAAAATCCGTTGGGTAAATAAATTTATCGGTTCTGCCATAGTTTGAAGCAAAGTTTTTTTCAACATAGTTTTTTGCTTCTTTTATGTCCGCCTTCTCTGTACCAAATTTTATTACCGGGGCTTTTTCATTTTTAGGAAATTTCATTCTGTTATCAGCATCATAGGTCCATTGCCCGCCCTCTGGCCCACCAGCGGCATCGAGTAAAATATTTCTTTTTTTCCGTTGCTCAGTATAAAATCCCGTTTGAAAATAAGTTTTCTTTTTATCAAAATAATTTTTTACATCCGCTAAACTGTTTACAAAATTGGGGGTAATGTGTTCATTAAAATCAACCCCTTCTTTTGTACATACTTCAACAATTCTTTTTCGCAGCCAGGTATCAACTACATCTGCAAAATGGATACTATTTATTTTTTGCTTACTTAAATGCCTGATTAATTTTCTTACATCGCTTAACTCATTTGCGGCTTCAATGTAGTCAACTTTAATATTATTACTTATAAGATGTTGAGCATATGATTGCATAGATGCCCTGTGCAATATTATTTTTTGTTTATGAAATTTATACTGGTTAAAAAATAAAGTCTCTTCAATCAGGTAAACTTTTCGATTGGCTGAAACAGCAGGGTTATTTTTAAATAGCTGGTGCGGAAATATGAGTGTACCTGTATTCATTGTTGTTTTATAAGTTTTAAACAAATTGAATGATCATTTGTTTAATCAACATAAATAAATAATTATGGAAACTTTAAAAGGAAAAAATGTTTTATTAATTGGTGCAACTGGTGGCATAGGATCAAAAACTGCAAAATTGCTTGCCACAAGTGGTGCTTCGCTTTTTTTAGCAGGCAGAAATAAAGTAAAATTGCAAGAGGTAGCCGAAGATTGTAGTGTTAGCGAAGAAAGGGCTTTTGCACTGGATATTTCGCAACCCGAAGCAGTAAATGAATTAAAAGATAATTATTTTAAACAACTACCTACCATAGATATTTTAATAAATGCCGCAGGTATTGGCATAATAAAAACAATGGACACACTGGATGAAACAGATTTTTTACGTTCGTTGAATTATAATTTATATGCCCCATTTTTATTAGTTAAAGCTTTTTTACCAGCCATGAAAGAAGTGAAGAAGGGCTTAATAATAAATATACCTGGTGTATTAGGCAAAGTGCCAATGGCAGGAGCTGCAGCTTACAGTGCCAGCAAATACGGACTGGTAGGCATGATGCAAAGTATAAGAGAAGAATTAAAACGAACAGATATTCGTATTACTAATTTATTTTTAGGAGGTGTTGATTCTGCTTTTTGGGATACTATTGATTTAAGGGTACAACGAGATAAAATGATACAGGCAGAGGAAGCTGCAAAAGCTATCTGGTTTTTATGCCAGCAACCCTCCAGTGCTGTAGTGAGTGAAATGGTGGTGCAGCCTTTTAACCATCAGGCAATATAACAGTACAGTTTAATTTATTTGGTAGTTCGTGTTCCTTTTTCGAATTTCGAATAATGAACTCCAAAATATGAATGAACAGAAAAACATTATCTCTTTTGAGAATACCCAAACAGCCTTTGCCTATAAAAGCAACCAACAATTAAAAAAAGCCCATTTTCTTTTTTCATCAATGGGTAAGCCCTGGCTGGTTAATCTTGGTTTAAAGATTACCCCTTATGCCATTAAATGGCATTTACCTTTTACAAAAACGGTTATACGTAAAACAATTTTTCAGCAATTTGTTGGGGGCGAAACGTTGGAAGAAACTGCAAAAGTTGCGGATAAATTAGAAGAATATAATGTACAGGTAATTTTAGATTATGGAGTAGAAGGTAAAGAAGGTGAAGAAAATTTTGATCATGCCAGAGATGAGTTTAAAAAAGTAATAGCCTACGCTGCAACGCAGGCCAATATTCCTTTTATGAGTATTAAAGTAACTGGTTTTGCCCGATTTGCTTTATTGGAAAAATTAGACACTGCTATGAATGCAGCAGCAGGAACTTTAATGAAACGATATTTAAATGCCATTGAATTATTAACACAAACCGAAAAAGAAGAATGGCACAGCGTACGACTTCGCATGTTGCATGTATGTGAAGAAGCAGCAACAAAAAATATAGGTGTGCTGATTGACGCTGAAGAAACGTGGATACAGGATCCGGTAGATGCCTTAACCATTTTAATGATGGATACTTTTAATAAAACAAAGGCTGTGGTATTTAACACCCTGCAATTATACCGGCACGACAGACTGCAGTTTTTAAAAGATTCCTATACTGCCGCTGCTGAAAGAAATTTTATTTTGGGTGCCAAATTGGTAAGGGGTGCATATATGGATAAGGAAAGAAACAGGGCTGTGGAAAAAGATTACCCTTCCCCAATACAACCGGATAAAGAAGCCTGTGATAATGATTATAATAACTCAATAAAATTTTGTATCGATCACCTTGATAGAATTTCACTGATTGTTGCCTCACATAATGAATACAGTAATTTGTACACAACACAATTACTTGATGAAAATGGATTACAACACAATCACCCTCATGTGCATTTTTCACAATTATATGGCATGAGTGATAACATTACATTCAATCTTGCCCAATCCCGATTTTCGGTAAGTAAGTATTTACCTTTTGGCCCTATAAAAGATGTAATACCTTATTTAATGCGCCGTGCCCAGGAAAACAGTTCAGTTGCAGGTCAAACCGGAAGAGAACTTGCTTTAATAAAAAAAGAAATAAAAAGACGCATCGTTTAATTTATTATTCATTAATCTAATATTGGATTTAGGTATTATTGGTTTACCTTTGAAATGAAAACTAATTATTACCAACTTGCGTTCTATATTAACTGTTTTCCTGAACCTACTTTTATTTTTTACCTATGCACAGGTCAAAAGCATTTCTGCAATTAAAATAACCCAGCCGGTAAAAATTGATGGTGAACTTGGGGATGAAGTGTGGAATAATGTCCCCTCTGCTGGTGACTTTATTACTTATTCTCCTAAATTTGGAAACCACTCATCGCATAAATCAACCGTAAAAATTGTTTACGATAATGATGCAGTTTATGTAAGTGCCTACCTGTATGATAATCCAGAAGATA
>JAYSTT010000337.1:0-3251 GCA_043719495.1 Ferruginibacter sp.
GGCTGTATTAAACTTTGTTCAGCTTTATACAATATTTCATTCAGCTGTTTTTGTTTCTCTGCAGAAAGTTGTGCTGCTTTTGCATATAATTTCTGAAATTCTTCAGCGGCATTTTTTAACTGCAGTAATGTATTCTCTAAACTGCTGAAATTTAAAAAAGGAACTGCCTCTTTTGCTTTTGGGCTTGCATAAACTTTAGTTGGGTCTTTGGCCAAATCAAATGATTTGTCTTTGATTAATGCATTCTGTATATCGGTTTCAGTCCTTGTATTTTCTAAAAGAGTTTTTATTTCGTTTGTATATTCATTTACTGTTTTATAAAAACTATTAAAGTCTATTGGTAGTATTTCTGCATTAGCTAAACGCAAAACTGTTCTTCCTGCTGTTTTAGACAGTGCAACACCATATTGAAATCCAGGGTCCTTAAACCTTACAAACATATCATACGAATCGTAAATGGAATGATATTCTCCTCCATCCCCTTCACCGTCAAAGCCTAAATTCATAGAAGGTATACCCAGATATTGTAAAAAACCACCCCAATCACTACCTGCACCCAGGGCACTTAATTTTAATTGCTTGTTGCCTAATAATTTTGTCCTTCCGCTTTTATCAGCATTTACCAATGCTCTGGCATAGCGCCTGTCGTTTATGCTTACCCCAGTTTCCGGATCTTTTACCTCATTGGCAATTTCATTAAAAAAAGTCTCAAATACATGCGACCCGCCTGCGTCAATAAATCCACGGCTGTTAGCATCTGTATTAATATAAGCAACAGCTTTTTGTTTTAATTCTTCCTGGTGGTCTTCCACCCATTCCGTGCTTCCAAGCAAACTGGGTTCTTCGGCATCCCATGCACAAAACACAATGGTACGTTTTGGCTTAATTCCTTTTTTTGCTAATTCGCCAATGGCTTTTGCTTCGTTTAATTCAGCTACCATTCCGCTTAAAGGATCGGCTGCACCATTCACCCAGCCATCATGATGATTGCCCCTTATAATCCATTCATCAGGAAAATCAGTACCCGGCATTTTTGCAATCACATCGTACAATGGTTTTAAATCCCAGTTAAATAATAATTTTAAATGCACTTTATCTTTTGAAGGCCCCGTGTGATAAGTTATTGGTAAACCACCACGCCAGGAAGAAGGTACTACCTGGCCACCTAATGATTGCAATAATGGTAATGCATCTTCATAAGAAATGGGTAGTACAGGAATTTTCATTATTGTAAGGGCATCTTTTATAGCTAATCTCTTTGCATCTTTTGTTGCACCAACACCTGGTGTTAAAGGGTCACCGGGATAAACTGGCATATCCATCACAGAGCCACGCTGCACGCCATCTTTAGGGCGAAAAGAGCCAACAGGATAAGTATCTCCTGCACCATATCCATCATCAGCAGGGTCGCTGTAAATTATACATCCAATGGCACCATGTTCAGCTGCAACTTTTGGTTTTATTCCACGCCAAGAACCTCCGTATTTTGCAATTACAATTTTTCCCTTTACATCAACACCCATTCTTTCCAACTCATCATAATCGGCAGGTATGCCCCTATTTACAAATACCAATGCTGCGGTTATATCGCCATCAGCCGAGTAGGCATTGTAGCTGGGCAGTTGTTCCGATTTTTGACCGCTGGTTTTATCTTCGGCTAATGGAGATTCTTCCAATTTTGCTTTAAAAGGTTTACTGCCCAGCAATTCAAGCAATCTTGTTTTGGGTGTGGGAAATAGAACAGTATAGGTTTCAATTTGTGTTTGATAACCCCATTGCTTAAATAAATTAGCCATATAGTCGGCATTGGCTTTTCCCTGTACACTACCCACATGATGCGGATGGGAAGACAAAAATCTCATCCACTCATCCTGATCGCCGGGTTTTAAAAAGGCATCAAATTGCTTTTCATAGTCGGTTTGTTTTATAGCTGCTGCATCATTAAAGCCCATAATTTTTTGGGCCTGTAAAGCGGTTACAGCTATTAATAAACTAAAAGCTATTTTTAATTTTAGCATGGCCATAAGTTTGGTGTTTAATTAGAAAGTATTTTCAAAAATATCATTATTCTTCTTGTGAACAGTTTATAATGCAAACCACGGTTATTTTATACAATATCTATTGTATCATAAACTACCACTTTATCCCAAAAAGGGGAGCACTCTTTTACAAAATTTAAATGTATGGGGTCAACCTGGTAATTATCCTGGGCAGCAGCAGTTTCAAAAGTTAGCAACCAGCTAATGGAATAAGTGGTATCAATAACATTTCTGCTGGTTGCTGCAGGTTGGCCAATATGAAAAGATTTAATGGAACTTACTTTGGAGAGTTTTTGTAACCCCGCTGTTAATTGTTGTTTGCCAGTTTCGCTATCAGGGCTTTTTAACCAGAAAAAAACATGGTGTATAAAAACGTTTTGCATTATAAAATTTTATTTTTTTAAAAAAGTAAAGTTAACCGCCAAGGTTCAATTATCTTTTATTTTGGGGTAATTAAATTTCCACTTGCATTACTGCAACTTAAATACTACATTTAGTAAATTTTTCAATTCCCCTGTTAAACTTCTCTTTGCCCTGCCGATTGCTATTTATCAATTAACCATTAAACCTTTAAAAAAAATGAAGCACTTAAAATTTTTGGCAACCACTGTTGCCGCAAGTATGGCACTCTTTCTTTTTTCGTGTAATAACGATGGCGAAAAAAAAGATGATGCAACAACCACCGCCCCCACTACTACCGAAACCGAAGCTACTAAACCTATGGAACCCGCCACTGCTGCAAAGCCTGGCAACTTTGAAATTATTATAGCTAAAGTGGCTAATTATGCAAAATGGCTGCCTGCTTATGAAGGACATGATAGTGCCAGAAAGGCCAGCGGATTAACCAATTATGTTTTGGGCAGGGGATTAGGCAGCGATTCTAACACCATATTAGTTGCTTTAAAAATGGCTGATACTGCCAAGGCAAAAGCATTTTCCAAATCGCCAGAATTAAAAGAAAAAATGAAAAGTAGTGGTGTAATTGGCGCCCCCATATCTATTAATTTTATAGAAACTGTAACTTTGGATAGCACTGCAAATGCACCTACCCGGGTTATTATGACGCATAAAGTAAAAGATTGGGATGCCTGGAAAAAAGAATTTGACAGCCATAAACAAACAAGGATAGATGCCGGGATTATTGACAGGGCTGTTAGCCATAGCGTTGATGATACCCACATGGTAACACTTGTTTTTGCTATTACCGATATG
>JAYSTT010000338.1:0-19928 GCA_043719495.1 Ferruginibacter sp.
TGAAAAGTTATATCCTGAACTCACAGCTAAATATGCACATCGCTGGAATTTAGGCTTGCAAAAGCATTGCAGGGAAAATAAATTAAACTATATTTTAGAAACTGCATTTAAAGACGGCCAGCAGCTTAACCAAACAATTAGTGCAATAAAAACCCATGATTTTAATGTTGACATTATGTTGTTAGCAGTTAATGATAAATTGAGTATAGTTGGTATTCATGCAAGGTTTGAAGATCAGAAAAACAGAAAAGACTTTGGCCGTTCGGTATCCATTGCAGATCATGATATGCGGTATAATGCTATACCTTTGGCATTGAAAGAAGTTACAGACGCATCTTTGTTCGATAACATCAGTATTTATGGCAGGAATATTTTTGTTGATTGGAGTATCTATAAATCAGGTGTTCACCTGATAGCAAAGAATCCATCAGGAAAATTTTCAGTTGCAGATGTTTTTTTAAAAGAAAGGAACAGGGTATTATCTCATATAGAATTATCTTTCTTGCTAATTGAAATCAAATATGTTGTTTCTTTAATGGAGAAAAGAAGTGCAAATGTGGCTGATATTAATTCATTCAAAGAAAGTTTAGGGATTTCGATTGAGCCTAAACGAACTTTTAAACTGTAACACTATTTTATATGAACACTATTGAATTTGGAAAGCGGGTTTTATTGGTGAGAGAAGAACTACTGGAGATGAATCAATCTGAATTAGCCGCTGAAATAAATACTACACAGGTATTGCTTTCCAGGGTAGAGTGTGGGATAGGTGGTAACATTAATGTTGTATTTGATTTTTTAAACTTTTTAAAAGCAAAAGGTTATCAGGCGCACATGCTTTTAAGAGAGCCTTTTGGAATTGAATTACTAACCAATGCAGAAGCCATTCAATCCCCAGGTGAAAAAGTGCTTACAATAATATCTGAGTTAAAAGAATCGGCTAATAAGGATTATGAGAAGCTGGTGTTGTTGCTGGAAATGTTTAAAGCTTCCAATTAAAATCTACAATATTATTTTAACGTACCAACTTCTCAAAAACAATAATTACGATTTTTATTGTCCCCTAACCTCATACCATATTTCTATATTGTTTCTGATGTAAATAAATATACATTCCGCTTTGCGTTTTGTATGTTCACGCACGATTCTTGTATGGTAAAGCGTTAGCGATTCCAAAATACTTTCTTTTTAACCTGAATGTTGATGTGGATAAAATGTCAATTCAATTTATAATTTTCTTAAATATATTTACCTCTTACATTACTATCCAAACATTATTCATTGAAAAAGCTGCCGGTAATGTCTTCAATACATTTTAATGACCCCTGTATCAAGATTTTTTTATGGTGAGAAAGGATGGCTTTTAACAGGCATAGGTATCTTTTTTAGCATACACTTACATAGTCAGGATAGTAGCGCAAATTCACGGTTAAACAAAATTCCGTTTAGCTTTGAAGACCCTCAAAGCCCATTATCACCCCTCTTTAAAATATTTGACAGTTCATTTACGAGCCAGTTTAATACACAGCGATTAATTAGAAAATTTACATTCCCTAAAACGGCGACGGACTTTTTTAAACTCCAGAGTTTATTCAATACCGGGGTAATGGGAAACCCTAAATCCCTTATTACAGTATCCAGCGGCTCACTTAGCTATAACTTGTTTTACCGTTCCTCTATTGATACACCATTTATTGAAAAAAATATTATCCAGCATAATACATACGGGAGTATGAATGTGGCTGTAGGTTTTATACCCTTACGCATAAATTATTTATTGCGAAGGACAAACTCGGAATACTACAATGATATTAATGATGTTCAGGTAGAATTTGATGCTGCATCTTTTTCTATGAAACTTAAAGAGATGTTGAAAGATAAATTGAATTCAGCTTTGGAAAATAGCAGAGACAGCCTGCTGGAACTTAATTATAAATTTTATCTAGAAAAACTCAAAGGCCTTGCTGCATGGGTAACTAACCCTATAAACGGTCAAAAATTGCGTGAATCTTATGAAATAATAAATATTCCAGGTCTATCATATAATAGTGCGGTTTCGGATAGTGTTAATCTTAAAAAAGAAACATTTTTAAAAACTGAAGCAGAAAAATTTATAGAATTATACAATAGGGAAAATCAATTTTATGAAAAAGTAAAAAAGCAAACTGATACATTAGGTATGATGTATCAACAAATGATAAAAAAAATAGCAACTTTAAAAGCTATAATCAGTAAAAAATTAAACAGCAATTTACCATTATCTGATATCACAAAATTAATAGAAAAGGAAGGGGTAGGTAAGATTGACATACCTGCCAAATACAAATGGTTGATGAATACCAGAAAATTATCAGTCGGAAGGTCGCCATTAAACCTATCTGAATTAACTGCAAAAAATATCGGTATCAATGGTATTAATTATGAGTATAACTCCAAAATTTATTTTGCATTTACCGCAGGCACAATTAATTATCGGTTCAGGGATTTTGCCTTTAATCAAAATAAAAAGAACCCCCAGTATTTAGTAATGACCAGGCTGGGCATTGGAAACATTTATAAAAATTATTTTATTGCTTCGGTATTTAAAGGGAAGAAGCAATTATTTACATCCACTAATAATTATTCCCGATTGAATACAATAGATGTTACAGGAATCAGCCTCGAAGCAAAATATAGGATAACCCCTAATAGCTATATACTTTGGGAAGTTGCAGAATCACTATCCCCTGATTTTAGGAATACCCCTGCTACAACGCCAAAAATTGAATTAAAAGAAAAAATAAATAAAGCATTTACAATAAAAGGATATACATATTTTCCTAAGACCCGTTCAGTTTTAGAAGGCATGTATAAATTTACAGGTGCAAATTTTCAATCTTTTACAACCTTACAAACAAATTCCGAAACAAAATCTTGGTATGTAAAAGGGGAGCAATCTTTTTTTAAGCGGAAATTAAAATTAACTGGCTCGGTTCGCAAAAACGATTTTTCAAATCCTTATATTATTCAGCGATACAGCAGTAACACATTATATAAAAGCGTGCAAGCAGTATTCAGGGCGAAAAAATGGCCTACAGTTTCTATTGGTTACATACCTGTTTCCCAATTAACTTCAGTTGACAGCCAATTGGTAGAAAATAATTTCCAAAGCATTAATGCCAGTTTAAATCATTCCTTTTTGATTGGGATCAGAAGAGCAAACTTAACTTTTGCCTACAATAAATTTTTCAATTCAGAAGCCGATACAAGTTTACTTTATTATAACGCCTTAAATGTAATGGCCCATGCTTCAGTAGGTTTCGATTATTTTGATTTAGAGGCAGGGGTAAATCATTCTTTTAATACTAATTACCAGTTGGATATTTTAGAAGGGGGCGTTCGTTTAAAACCTCTCAAATTTCTACAGGCATATTTTGGTTTTAAAGTTAATAATTTCAACAAGGCTGCATCCGAAGTTGGTGCTGCAGCAAGTATTCAGTTAAACATAAAAAAAATAGGCGCATTCAATTTGTTTTACGATAACAGTTTTATACCAACTAATAATAAATCTTTTATTAGGAATGAAATGTTGAATTTTTCTTTTACTAGGTTTTTTTAGTAGTGTATTTTATTTTTTTAATAAAACTTCAAAGTATGAAGAAGTACATAATAATTTTATTAATGGTTACAGGTGGTACAGACCTACTTGCCCAGGTCACTATTAATCTGCAACTGCCACCTGTTGGTATTGTTCAAAAAAACCAGTTGTGGAACCTTTCATTAATCAATACTGGCAGTTCGGCTGTAGTAGTAAAATTGAATATGGTTATGACAGATATGGCTAACGGGCAGTCCGTTTTATCTGCATCAACCAACACTATTAATTTGCCACAAGGATCCAGACTGCTCCAATATGCAGAATTACTACCAATAACTTATACTGTTTTGAACAGCAACTACAATGTTGACCCTTCATCTAATGGTTTTCTACCGATTGGTAATTTTAATGTTTGCTATCAGGTTATGAAACAGGGTGTGGAAAGTTTTCAGGCGGTGTCGGAAGAATGCGCCTCAATTGAAATAGAACCGTTAACACCTCCTTACCTTACTATGCCAGCAGATGAATCTGTAATAGAACAGGAAAGGCCTTTCTTTTCATGGCTTCCCCCCAATCCTATAAGCTTATTCAATAATCTTTCTTATTCGTTTAAACTTGTAGAAGTATTACCTAACCAACGAAGCAGCGAAGCTGTTCAACAAAATATACCATTGGTAGTTCGACAGTTTATTACGGGGAATACTTTTAATTATCCAAATGCAAATCCAAAATTAGATACTGCAAAAATCTATGCTTGGCAGGTGACAGCAAATAATAACAACCTGCACATAGCAAATAGCGAAATATGGACATTTAAAATAAGACCTAATGCACCGGATAATGGCAAGCCATTGGCTGATGCACCTTTTTACAAATTAAAAATGGAAGCTGGTACTGCATATTTTATTTGCGATGGCGTATTGAGATACGAATACATTAATGAACTAAATGATAAACAAGTAACGGTACAGATTTACGATATCAGTAACAGAAGTAAGAAACAATTAATAAAAGAATATCCTCAGAATTTAAGGGATGGGCAAAATCTTAATGTTGTTGATTTGAAAGAAGACGGTTTAAAGAAAGGGCATGTTTATATAATGGAATTAATCAATACCCATAACGAAGTATGGACTTGCTCATTTGAATTTAAACCCAGTAACTAAAAACTTTAAGTAATTATATATGATTCAGAAAATAAGCTCAGCGGGTCAAAAAAGGATAGGATGGTTTTTATTCCTGGTATTCTATACAGACATGGTTGCTTCTGCACACTTTAACTTAATAAGAACAGCATTGCCGCCTGTTATCTTTGATGTATACAATCATACCAATAGAAAAAATGATGCAGGCAATAATACCCGTGAAGTAAAATTTGATTCTAAAAGCGCAGTTAGTTTGAATTATAACAATACAGATAAAGGGAAAAAACCAGAGATAGATGAAACAAAAAAAAATAAACATAAAAACAACACAATTTCTTTTTATTCCGGTAAAACGCCGGTTAAAAAAAATATTGGCGGTCCCGGCCAACCCGAGATGCAGGGATTTCAATCGGTGAATGCTAATAATATGGTGGATCTTTTCTCTGGTGATTTTTCTTACAATATCCCTTTATTGGATGTTGGAGGTTATCCGTTGGGAATGTCATACAGAAGTGGTGCAACTATGGACCAGGAAGCAAGCTGGGTGGGCTTGGGCTGGAATATAAATCCCGGCAGCATTATGCGTAATGTAAGGGGGCTTCCTGATGATTTTGATGGTACAGAAAAAATTAAACGGGAATATAATGTTAGAAAAAATTGGACAGCAGGTTTGAGTGCAGGTTTTACACCTGAATTATTCGGACGTGAGATACCTAAAATCAATCTTAATGCGGGGATATTTTATAATAATTATAATGGTATTGGTTTTGAATTAGGTGCGTCATCAACTTTTAATTTAGGAAAAAGATTGATTGCAGGAATTAAAACTCCTGAAAAGCCGGAACAAAAAGCTGATACCTCCTGGACGAGTAAGTTTTCACCTAGTTTATCTTTTTCAATAAATTCTCAAAATGGACTTAGTGGCAGTGCAAGTTTTTTAAATAGATTTTCAAAAGGTGATGCCGTTACCGGGGGTACTGCAAGTATAGGTTTAAATTATAGTTCAAGAGGGGGGTTAAAATCCTTGCAGATTGAAGGTGGCGGCTTTAAAGATAAAATTATCAATAAAATACTGGGTAATGTACAACCGATTTCTTTTGCTAAAGAAACCTATATCCCTACTATTACAATGCCTGTAACCAATTTTGGATTCTCATTAACTGTCAAGGCAGGTGGTGAACTATTTGGTTTTCATCCCCTGGGAGAAATAAAGGGGTATTATTCAAAACAATACATCGCCCCAGCAGACAGAACTGAATATTTGAAAGCTTATGGGTATATGAATTATCAAAAAGGTAATAAAGATGATAGGGCTTTGTTAGATTTTAACCGAGAAAAAGATATTCCTTTTAGAACCAGCACGCCGCATGCTGCTATTCCAATTTTTACCTATGATACTTATTCTATTAGTGGCGAAGGTACAGGTGGCACTTTCCGGCCTTACAGAGGAGATGCTGGCTATGTAAGGGATCATAAGATAATTACAAAAAACTCTAATGCCAGCGGGGGTATTGATTTAGGTGTTGGCAACTTGTCGCATATTGGAGGTAATATAAATTTCAACATTGCTTTTACCAGGGCAGACAGATGGTCAAAAGGTAATTTTTTAGAAACCTATACCCGTTTTAAAGACAACGATTCAAACTACGAAGCCGTATATTTTAGGAATCCTTCAGAACAAACAACAAATACAACAGAGTATTATAATCAAATAGGTGGCGATAATGTGGTAAGGCCAGCATTAAATGGGCCTGCGCTTTTTCCGGCAATAGCACCATCATTGTTAGGATATGATAAACAAAAATTTCAATCAGCAACTGCTGTAACAACACAGATTAAGAAAAACAAAAGGGATAAGCGTACCCAGTTAATTACCTACCTGAACGCAACAGAAGCAAGGGTGGCAGGTTTGGATACGGTAATAAAATCGTACCCGGTTAATTTTTTTCCAAAAGGAAAATGTGATAGCAATTATACAAAAATATCTCGTAATGATGGCACAGAAGGAATAAGAAAACCTAATCATATTTCTGAAATAACAGTTTTAAACGGTGATGGCAAAAGATACGTTTACGGCTTACCGGCGTATAACCTTATGCAAAAAGATGTAACATTTGCTGTTGAAAAATACAATGATGGCTCAAATGCAACTGGCTTGGTTACGTATAACCCCGGCATTGATAATACAGTAAATAATGATAAAGGGAAAGACAATTATTTTAGTGCAGAAACTACACCTGCCAGTGCTCACTCTTATTTACTTACCGGATTATTATCTGCGGACTATGTAGATATTACAGGGGACGGGATTAGTGAAGACGATATTGGTGATGCTGTTAAATTTAACTATTCCAGAATGGAATGGAGCGACCCTAATATGCAGTCAGGGAAAACGACCAATTTTAAATGGCGGGCTCCATACATACAAAATAAAGCAACTTTTAATGAAGGTCTTAAATCAGATAAAACTGATGATAAGGGTAATTATATTTATGGTGAAAAGGAAATCTGGTACACAAATTCTATTGAATCAAAAACCATGATAGCCACTTTTACATTGGAGAATTTTTCAGACACATCAAATAATGGCTACGCTGTACTTGATGAAAATGGTGGAAGAAACCCAAATATGGGGTTAAGGCGATTGAAAAAAATTGATCTATATTTAAAGTCAGATTATTATAAAAACCCTGCAACTGCAAGGCCGGTTAAAACTGTAAATTTCGAATACTCATACGAACTGTGTATTGGTACGCCAAGTGCAGCCAACTCCGGGCAAGGTAAACTCACATTAAAATCAGTGTGGTTTACTTACAATGGAAATGCAAGGGGTGTTAAAAACAAATACCGTTTTCAATATCATCCTAATAACCCTACTTATAATAATAAATCTTACGATCGATGGGGCAATTTCAAACCCGACACAGACAACCCGGGTAACCTTACCAATGCAGAGTACCCCTATTCCACACAAACTAAAGCAAATGCGGATAACAATATTGGGGCATGGAACTTATCAAAAATCACATTACCTTCTGGTGCAAAAATAAATGTAGATTATGAAGCTGATGACTATGCTTATGTTCAAGATAAGCGTGCCATGAATATGTTTAAAATAGTAAAAATGGGTGCCTCGCCAAATTATGCTCAGGCTACGCAAAATTTATACACTTCTTTTGGTCAGTATTCTTTTGATCATAAATACGTTTTTATTTCTGTGCCCTCAGCAGTAAGTTCCAGAGGTGAAGTTTATCAAAAATATTTGCAGGGTGTAGATAAGATTTATTTCAGGATGAGTGTAGCGATGCCCTCCGATGCCAATGGTTCAGGTAACGAGATTGTACCTTTTTATGCAGAGTACGATGATTATGGTTATGCAAGCTCGAATATTATTTGGGTAAAACTAAAGGATTTTGGTTCTTCTCAAACTTTTCCGGCAGTAGCAGCTGTCCAGTTTTTACGGCTTAACCTTCCTTCCAAGGCATTTGAAGGTTCTGATGTTTCAGGCGAACCTGGCTTTACAGCAGTTATTAAATCATTATTTGGTATGGCCAAACAGGTTAAAGATGTTTTCAGGGGATTTGGTAAAAGTAAGCGGCAATCATCTGTTTGCAGAAGGTTTGATTCCAGCCGTTCTTTTTTACGGTTAGATAATGCCGACTATAAAAAAATGGGTGGTGGATTAAGGGTAAAACGTATAATCATCAGCGACAACTGGAATGCCATGACTGGTTTAAAAGAATCTACTTACGGGCAGGAGTATGATTATACAACAAATGAAGATATTGCTTACGATAGTTTAGGTATAATCAAAAGCCGTAAAGCTAAAATCAGCAGTGGGGTTGCCAGTTACGAACCTGGCGTTGGCAATGAGGAAAACCCATTTCGGCAACCCATTGAATTTGATGAAAGTGTAACGATGGCACCCACCAATCATTTTTATTCTGAATACCCCTATTGTGAAGCATTATTTCCTTCACCGGGAATAGGTTATAGTAAAGTTACAGTTAACAGCATAAATAAAAAGAACCTCAAATCTTTTAACGGATGGGACCAGACGGAGTTTTTTACTACAAAAGATTTTCCAACTGTTACAGATTATACCACATTTGATGGCAATAGCCAGAAAAGGGCAAAAATAAGTGTACCGGGAATTTTGAAAAAAGTTCGTACAAGTATTTCGCAGGGTTTTAAAATAGAATTAAATGATATGAATGGCAAAACAAAAAGCCAGAGAACCTTTGCCGCTACAGATTCCTTAAACCCTATTGCTTATACTGTAAATGTTTATAAAACGGAGAAAGATAATGTACATGGTACGTTTTTATCTACTAATGTACCAGTGATGGATTCTGCGAATGGAAAAATAAACCCTAATGGAGTGGTGGGCAAAGATATTGAACTGATGCTTGATTATAGGGAACATGAAACCGTAAGTTTTTCAGTTGATGTTAATGTAAATATAGATGCCTTTCTTGCAGGTATTTTTCCGGTAATTAAACCTAGTGGTTTTCCAAAAATAGGCCTCGACCAAAATAAATTCACGTCAGCCGTTGCGGTTAAAGTAATTCAACGATATGGCATATTAGACAGTGTGTATCATTACGAAAAAGGCAGCCTTGTTTCCACACACGATATGGTGTACGATGCTGAAACAGGTGCAGCTTTGTTAAACAGTACCCAAAATGAATTCAATGATCCGGTTTACAGTTTTAATTATCCGGCGCACTGGAAATATCCCGGGATGGGGCCAGCGTATAAAAATATTGGCGCACAATTTTCAAATTTGCAAATAGAAGGGGGTAAAATTTTAAACCGGGATTTAAGCAGTTATTTGGAAAGTGGCGATGAAGTGTTTGTAACATCCCGTTCTATTTTTTCTCAATCAGCACCAGTGTATGGTTGTTCACCTGGCTCCGAATACCTTAAGTCAAAAAATGTAAGGCAATTATGGGTTGTAGATGCCAATAAAAATAATCCCGATTCGGTAAACAAGCAGTTGTTTTTAATAGATAAATATGGTAATCCTTATTATGGAAAAAATGTTGCTATTAAAATTATCCGTTCAGGTAAGCGTAATATGCCATCTATGCCAATTGGGTCATTTACTACTTTAAAAAATCCTGTTTCAATAATTAATGCTAATCAGTGGCAAATTAATCCAGATTCTACTGGGGTGATAGCCGCAAGTGCCGGAAGTTATAAAGATACCTGGGCTGTTGATAATAAATTTTATTCTACAGTAAAATGTACAGGAGGTGTGGATGCCAGTTGTGATTCCCTCACCCGAATTGTAAATGAATTCAAATATAATTACAATAATGCCCCCCCTTCGCCCCCTATACCTTATAATACTGATGGATGTGATACAGCAACCTGGAGTTTTGGGTTGACACCATTAAGGGTTAATAATGTATTGAAATTTAAGGATTTTTTTACAATACCCGGGTTTGTTGCCCTTCCACAATCTGTAGTTGATACAGTTCCTGTTGATAAAAGTGGTTTAATAATAGCCGGTCAATGTTTAACTAACCTTCACGGTGCATTTACACTTGAAACCCGTTTTAAAGCCCCTGCCATACCAAATATTGCTTCTGGGTATCCTATTGCATTAATCGTAATCCATATTCAGTTAAGTACTGGTGCAGATTCTTTACGGCAAATTGCCCTTGCTTCAAATTATGGGCTATATAATAATACTGTAGGTTATCCTGCCCTTGCTGTAAACTTAGATACATTTCGGACATATAAAGTAGTATTAAGTAACGGTACAATGAATATTTATTATGATGGGATACTAAAGCAATCGATCCCCTGCCCACACCCTGGTTATATAACTGGTATAAACCAATTAAGTATCCAATTTACTAATGGTGCTAATGGGCAAGTAGACTGGATAAAAAATTATGACAGTTATAGCAATTTAGTCTTAAACGAAGAATTTAATTCTGGTTGCAGTGTATTCGCCCAAGTGAGTGCTAATAAACGGTGTACTGCTACTAATTGCCAATCAAGTTTTGTTAATTATTTCAATTCCAAATTCAATAGTAATTTCACATTCAGCCAAATTGATTCGGTTTACAGGGTAAACTGTCGTTACTTTTACGACCCCTGTTTAGATACAACTTATTACGTTAAAGATACCTGCACCACAACATGTGAGTCTCAGTTTGCACTTCGTTTGAACCCTTATGCACAAGGGATTTGGGGTAACTGGCGTATGGACAGGTCTTATGTATTTTATGATGACAGAAAAGATACCGACCCTAATAGTGTAACTAATATCCGTAAGGACGGGGAATTAAAAAAATGGGTGCCTTATTGGAATTTTGGTTCACAAAACCTTGTAGAAAGTAACTACAACCGCTGGGTATGGAATTCGGAAATGACCCGTTTTAATAAGCGGGGGTTAGAAACTGAAAACAAAGACCCGCTAGGAAGGTATAATAGTGGATTGTATGGATATAGCCAAAGTTTACCAGTGGCTGTAGCACAAAATGCAAAGTACAGGCAAATAGAATATGAAGGGTTTGAAGACTACTATTACACTAACGACAGTTGTGGAAGGCTTTGTCCGCCGGGAAGGCATTTAGACTTTTCTTCCTTCATTAATAAAATAAGTGCCGTGGAAAGGCATAGTGGTAAATCAAGCTTATTATTAGTAAGTGCCGATTCTGTTAAGCTAAGTATTAATGTAGTTAATGCTGGCTTTGATACAGCCAAAACAATGGTAAGCAGTAAAATCAATGCTGTTAGTTGCGGTAAGTTAGATAGTTTGTATGCAAATAATATTAACGGTATTGTTACACCTATATTTTCTCCCACGCAGGGGGATAGTATGGTAGTAGGTGCATGGGTAAAAGAATCACAGGATTGTAAATGCAACGCTTATACTAATAACCAGATTGTAATTACTTATTTCAATGGGGCTGCACAGGTTGGTTCACCTGCTGTATTAACGCCAACAGGCAATATTATTGAGGGCTGGCAACGGTACGAGCAGTTTATAAATATACCTGTTACTGCAACAAGGTTTGAAATCAAACTTAAAAATACTTCGGCTTCCGGTAACAATATTTATTTTGATGATTTGCGTATCCACCCATTCAACAGTAATATAAAAACCTTTGCGTATAACCCTACTAACCTTAGGTTAATGGCAGAGATGGATGAAAATAATTACGCTTCCTTTTATGAATATGACGATGAAGGAACATTGATACGTGTTAAAAAAGAAACGCAAAGGGGTATTAAAACTATTCAGGAAACCAAAAGTGTATTAACAAAAGTTAACCAGTAAATAAATAAGGGTACGCTGTAGCTATGCTTAAAAATAAAAAAATATACCTTCTTTTGATAGGCATTTTTGTATGCCATAATATAGTTTTTGCACAACAGGTAAACCTACTGGAAGAGACGACTAAAATGCGAAATGCCTATCAGCAGCATCAATTTTTATTTTATCAGGTTAAATACACCATATCATCTGCAACCCAACCGGAACAGGTAATAGATACATTAGGCGGAATGATGAAAATTTATGGGAACAAATACTGGGGGACACTTAATGCCATTGAGTTTATGCAAAATAACGACTATTTGATATCAGCATATCATGATTATAAAATGGTAAAAGTAGATACCCCTTCGGCTACGTATCCGGCATTGGCAAACATTGTATTTATGGATAGTTTGCTTGGTAAAGATAATTATACTCTCACAGCAGGTGTAAATGGAAATGATAAAAGCCTATCCTTTATTTTTAAAGAAAATAAGTTTGCTTATAAAAGCTTTACGATGCTGTATGATGCCCGGACTTATTTTTTAAAACAATTCAGTTATATAACTAAGGCAGATGATGACGATGATACAGGCCCTTATGATAATGGTTTGCCCAAGGGCGACAGGTTAACAAAAGTTGATTTTACAAATTATAATACCAATGCATTTGATACAGCGATTTTTGATACAGAAAATTATTTTAGCCGTGCAGATTCTGTATTAACCCCTTTGGGCAAATTTGCAGATTATCTATTAAACATTGGTTCATCAAACGTAATAAAATAACGCTTTATGAAAATAAAAGGCAGGTGTAAAAAATATTTAGTTTCGGTTGTAATAATATTTGTTTCGGTTCTTGGCTATGCTCAAAAAACTGAACCTGTTATTATTGCTTCTATTGGCGGCGCAGATACTACTAAAAAATTTGCAGTGGGCACAACTGTTACTGTGCAGGATAATAAATGGTATGATTTAAGTCCTTCTGGAAAACCAATGCTGGATTTAACAGGCCTGTATAGCATTCGAAACACAATAACCCTTAAAATAAAAGAAGATACCAACGCCATATACAAAACCAAATTTACTGCCAATGTAAGGGTAAGAATAACTGTAATAAACAGTGCTAATGTTTCAAATTTTTTCGATACTACTTTAACTGTAAACTATGATACATTAACAGGAGCCCAATATAAAAATAAAAATATTATTTATTTTAAAAACGCTTACACAGTATCTGCTCAAATTTTAAAAATAGATTCCATTACAACAGGGGGAACGGGTAATGCCACTACTATTAAATCTTTTTTACAGTTAGATAACGAAATGTATATCACAAGGGAATATATTTATTCCTGTACAGCTTCATCAAATTATGGAATTACACTGAGCAATACACCGCTAAGTACCGAAGGGGAGTTACAGGCATCGTGGAATGCTGTGGAAAGTGCCAGCGAGTATGATTTAGAATGGGTATTTATAGATAGTTCGTCATTGATAGATGCCACCCTTTATAAAACCGCAGGGGTTTTGGATGCAAAAAAAATATTTGCTGATAATGCTACCCGTGTATCTATTAACAGTACCACATACCGCATCCCTGCATTGTATGATGATAAGGTAGTATTATTTGCCCGTTTCAGGCCAATACAAAATAAGCCTAATGGCCAGCGTTATGAGGGTAACTGGAGTTCGGATAATGTAACAGGGCTTGCACAAATGATAATTGATAACGGTCATGAATCTAATTTAAACTGGCAGGCTACCACAAGTTTTGCAGAAGAAGGTAAACGGAAATCAGTAGTGCAGTATTTTGATGGTTCTTTACGTAGCAGGCAAACCGTTACTAAAAACAATACCGATGGTACTACAGTAGTTGCTGAATCTTTTTACGATTATCAGGGCAGGCCGGTTATACAGGTTTTACCTGCCCCAACCTTAAGTAAATTAATTGGCTATGCTAAAACATTCAACCGTGATTTAAATGGTAATGAATATGTAAAAAGCCTTTACGATAGTTTAATTACGCCTTATGCTTATTGCGATTCAAGTGCGCCAGCTATGCGGTCAGACTCTGGGGCAGCAAAATATTATTCATCTTCTAATACGCAGGTAAATTACCAGTTTAATAAATACATACCCGATGCACAAGGTTTTGCATTTACCCAAACAAGGTATAGCCAGGATAATACAGGCCGTATTGCGGCACAAAGTGGCGTAGGCACTAACCATAAACTGGGTAGTGGCCATGAAACCAAATATTACTACGGTAACCCCGACCAGCGGGAACTGGATGGGTTGTTTGGAACAGAGGTGGGCTATGCATCCCACTATACAAAAAATATGGTACGGGATGCCAATGGGCAATATAGTGTAAGCTATGTAGATATGCATGGCAGAACAATTGCAACAGCATTGGCAGGCAACGCCCCCGTTGGAATGGATACCATCGCATCTAATAAAAAGCAAACTATTATTGAAAGTATGGCAGATAGTACCAGCAATACTATCGAAGGGTTGATTATGAAATCAAGCCGCTCTGTATTGGTTGCGCTGGCAGATACATTTAAGTTTAATTACCTGCTGGCAGGCGATAGCGTAACCATAAAAAATTGCCTGAATAATAATATTTGTTACGATTGTTTATACAATCTGGAAATAACCATTACAGACGAATGTAACAATTGCCATTTGCCTGGACAACAACCATATAAAATGGTGGACAGCAATTTTACTTATGCCACAATAGATTCGTTGTGTAATGCAACAACAGGTTTTATTAAAGCCTTCAATGTATTTTTACCCGAAGGCAATTACACCGTTACCAAATCACTTTCTATAAGTAAAACGGGTTACGAGTACTACCGGGACAGCATCTTTTTAAAAAAGAATACTTGCAAAACATTTAAAGATTTTTATAATGAACAAATTGCAATAATAAAAACACAGTTAGAGTGTGCGCCGGAAAGTTGCGACAGTTGCACCGTACACACCGCAAGCCTGCCTGTATTTACAACATATTACCTTGGTAAATTAGGTGTGGCACTCAGCGATAGTGCCTTATACCGCAATGCAGTTGCAGCAGCATATACAGATGCAGTGGAAGCATGTAATATAACTTGTAATAAAACTGGGGAGCATACCTACATACGCAAAGGGATGATATTAGATATGACAGCCCCGTTTGGGCAATATGCTAACCCCGATACCGCTTTATTAGCTTACCCTGCAAAACGTGGAAATATTTTTGATGCTGCCAATCCAAAATGGCGGTTACCCGTTTACCATGATGAATATGGAAATATTGATTCTATATTTAATAGTTTGGGCAGCTTGGTTCGCCCCGGTGATGCCGGTATTACACAGGCAGAATTTATTGCCAATTTTAAACCAAGCTGGGGCGTTGATTTATTGCCTTACCATTTAGAATACCCTAAGATGATTGAATTTGAAAAACATATACCCAGCCATTTGTGGGATGAGCAGTTTGGTGCAGTGGAAACTTATACAGATGCCAATACCAACGGGTATCTGTACCCGGTAACCTTAACCCCATCGCAGGTACCAGCTTATTTTAATGATATTGCCGCAGGCAAAGACCCCATTGCATTGCAAGATTCCTTATTGAATTTGATAATACCCCCTGCAGTTTACACGTATATAATACCACCATCAAGCCCCTACACGTATAGCATGTGGGGCATTGCTTCTATGACAGGCCATTGCCGCAACCCCAACGATAACTGTGCCCAGGGTTTTGCCAACCCCAACGTAAGTAGCTGGCTTAACTCTGCAAATTTTTGTACTGGCGAACTGGATATGGGCTGGCGCACTTTTAGGGAGTTATACCTTACCAATAAGCGAAAATCGTTTATGGATAAGCTGGAAGCACTTTATCCCGTTCACAGTGTTATACCTGCAAACAGGCAGGAATATTTTTCTGCAAGCGATGCAGCCACCGATGCTTACGTAGCCGGTATATTAAGCGGGGGCAACCCCGGTGGTGCAATACAAAATGATGCCAGCAATAATTTAAATACCCTGTACCAGCAAAACTGCGAAGACTATGCGGCAAGCTGGTGGACGGCATTGCAACCTTGTTTTTATAATGTTACCGATGCAGCACAGCGCAAGCTGGACAGCCTGCGCCTGATACCCCGTATGGTACAAATATGTGTAAACGGCAGCGATACAGCACATTCATGGGGCAGTAGTAGCACTGCACCCAATAAACCACTTATCTATAATTCCTTCGAGTATTTACTAAAGCATTATATGGACAGTATGCATGTAGTAAACCCGGTGCTGTACCCTTACGATTCGTTGGTATGTAATGCCTACACCATCTACCACCCCGAACCCTATAATAACCAAACCTCATTGGGCAATATCCCATTGTGGACAAAACCCGACAGTTGCCAGTGTGCAACACTAAATACGTATTACAACAATTACGCACTGGGTGGTGTACCCGATACTACTTTTTCTGCATATATTTTAAGAAAAACCGGAACAGCAATTACCGATGCCAACCTTACCAAACTACGCAATATGTGTGCTGGTACCGATACCTGCAAGTTTTTAACAGCACCCATTTATTTGCCCCCTGCCCTGCAGTGTGGTATAAAAGATGTTTGTGTTACCTGCACACAGGTAAAAGCCGCTTACGATTCTTTTAAAGTAGCTTACAACGGTGTTTACCCAACCTACAGTGGAGACGACAGTTTGCAGGCCGTAAAAAATAAAGTGTTTAAAGACTTTATGAATTTTAAACTGGGCTTTTCAAAAACAGCACCCGATTACCTGGGCTTTATGGATAACTGTGGCATTAATTATACCGGCAATATATTAGGCAACCTTTGCGATACCTTAAAAAACATTGTGGATTCCTTTAAATACACTTATGGCAAACCATTTACTCCTGCCATAACCTACGATGGCAATGGGTGTATTACCAATTCCTGGGGGAGGGGTACAGGTCCGGAATTTCCCGGAAATTTTATACCCGCCAATATGTTTACAATGCCGGGTATTGTAAGCCTTCCGCAAACAGTTTTAGATACACTTAACCTTGCACAAAATGATAATTCAGGTGCGTACCAATGGGCAGGGCCTGAACAGGAATTTTGCAATGTTAATGGAGGTTTTACTTTTGTTGCACGGATTAAATTAATAAATGTACCTGGTACTACCTTCGGGCCTAAGTTTTTCCTTTTTAGTACACGTGGAAACAGGGTTAACAACTCTACATTTTATGTTGATGATACTGGTATAAGCGCCGGTACAATTTTTGGTTATCAGGGAAGTAATGTACCGCAAACGCCCCCGGTAAATGTGTATGACTGGTGTGTGTACAAGCTGCAATACAGAGATAAAAAAATTAAAGTTTATGTAAATGATACTTTAAGGGCCATTTTGCCCCAAACATATACAGACTCGCTGATACGGATAAGTTTAAGTTTACAATTTTATACAATACCCGGCCAGGTTGACTGGATTAAGTTTTACGATAACGATGGCAACACAATGCTGGATGAAGGTTTTAATAACGGCTGCAACAATTTTACCGTGGTGCCGCCCCAGTATCGCTGCAACGTACTCCCCTGCGCCACCTCCTTTGTAAGTTTCTTTAACACCAAACGGGGCGCAAACTATACACAACTGCAAATAGACAGTATTTATTTAAACACCTGCGGTTATGTTGCCGACCCCTGCAATAAAACAGAATTACTGTTATGCGGTAAAAACGAACCTCTTTTTCCGCCAGTAATTATCGACGACCCAAGCCCCTGTGCCGACAGCAGCACATTTGCCTTTGCAAAAGCAACAGAAATGTACCGGGCTTATCAGGATAGTTTAAAAAATGCCTTTGATGCCGCTTACATGGCCAAATGCAAAAAAGCATTTAAAACCGAAAAATTTACTGCCACCCATAAAATGGCAGAGTACCATTATACTTTGTACTATTACGATCAGGGCGGCAATTTGGTAAAAACAATACCACCCGAAGGTGTAGATGTAAGTAAACAAAGCGACACCATCTGGCTTAAAAACGTAGCCATTGCCCGTAAAAACGGTACGGTACAAATACCTACCCACTGGCTACAAACCAATTACCGCTACAATGGATTAAACCAGGTGGTGGCGCAGCGTACACCAGATACTGATACCACCGCATGGTTTTGGTACGATAGATTGGGCAGGCTGGCAATAAGCGAAAACGCCAAGCAGTTTAAAGCCTCACCCACGTTGGAAAAGGGCAGGTATTACAGCTACACCCTGTACGATGTATTGGGGCGTATAACACAAGTAGGCGAATTTAAAGATTCGCTAAGCACAAGGCTTACACAAACCATAAGCCAGGATACTGCGGCCTTTAAAACATGGTTTATCGCAGCCACGGGCTACAATACCGCTACTAAAATATACACCAATGCAAGGCAAATAACCACTACTGTTTACGATGTTGCCTACCCCACCGGCACCGTGCCATTGGTGCAGCGCAACTTGCGCAACAGGGTAGCATACACTAATATTACCATTGGCAACAACACGGCAAATTTTAACCAGGCAACTTTTTATACCTACGATATACATGGCAATGTAGATACCCTGGTGCAAGATTATGGCAGCAGCAGTATAGCTGCCAGCCTTAACCTTATGAATGCAAAAGCCAACCGCTTTAAAAAGATGGTGTACCAGTTTGATTTAATAAGCGGCAAAGTAAACCATGTGGCATACCAGCCCGGTGCTGTAGATGCTTTTTACCACCGCTACAGTTACGATGCCGAAAACCGCCTAACCATTGTAGAAACCAGTGCCGACAGCCTGGTATGGGAAAAAGATGCCCGGTACGATTATTACCGCCATGGCCCGCTTGCCCGTACCCTATTAGGCGAGCAAAAAGTACAAGGGGTAGACTATGCCTATACTTTACAAGGCTGGCTAAAAGGGGTAAATGCCACCACTTTAAATATTGCCAATGATATGGGTAACGATGGCGACCCTGCCAATGCTGCCACCAAATATATTGGCCGTGATGCCTATAGTTACAGCCTTAATTATTTTACAGGCGATTATACTGCCATAAATGCCAGCGTAAACCCCATGCCAGGCAGCAGCGCTTTTTTAAATACCGAATACCGGCCATTGTACAATGGCAACATAAGCAGCATGACGGTTAATATTGGCAAGTTTAATAACCCTGTGCTGTACAATTACAAGTATGACCAGTTAAACCGCCTTAAAGAAATGGATGCCTGGTATGCACCAGCCAATTTTAATACCACCAATAACTGGAGCGGTATGGCAAAACAAACCAATTACCAAGAGCGTATAAAATACGACGCCAATGGTAATATTACCAAATACAAGCGTAATGGCTTTGGTACTGTAGCTGCACAGGCAATGGATAACCTTACGTACAATTACACCATTAACAGCGGCAAATTATTAAATAACCGCCTTAATTATGTAAGGGATACCACCGGCAGCACCAGCACACCTAACGCTAACTATACCGATGATATAGACGACCAAACCGCCGCCACAGCACTTGCCCCTAATTATACTTATGATGCTATTGGCAACCTTACTAAAGATGTAAAAGACAGCATATTAACAATAGCGTGGACGGTATATGGCAAAATAGACAGCATTACCCGTACTGCCAGCACATTTAGGCCCGTAACCAAAATAAAATACACTTACGATGCTGCAGGCAACCGCATAAGCAAAGCCGTATATAAAACCACCACTACCAAGGCAGATATTACCTGGTATGCACGTGATGCCAGCGGCAATGTAATGGCTACTTATAATTCTTTAGCTGCAAGCAATTTTCCGGCGGCAGATACGTTGTATCAAAACGAAGTGTATATGTATGGCAGCAGCAGGCTGGGCAGCATTACACTAAACCGAAATATGCA
>JAYSTT010000339.1:0-19925 GCA_043719495.1 Ferruginibacter sp.
GGAAACCGCCTGCAATATTGTAAACAAAGCAAAAGAATCCGGCCAACGTATTTGTTCAATTGGTACCACCACCATGCGATCTATAGAAAGTTCTTTTACCGCACAAAAATTATTAAAACCATCCGAAGGCTGGACCAATCATTTTATACACCCGCCTTACAATTTTAATATTGCCGATGCTTTGGTAACCAATTTTCATTTACCCAAAACAAGTTTGTTAATTATGGCTTGTGCATTTGCCGGTTACGATTTAATGATGGAAGCCTATAAAAAAGCCATTAAAGATAAATACCGATTTTTCAGTTATGGAGATGCCATGCTGATTTTATAACTACTACTTTATGAATTAATAAAACTCCTCAAATTTTTGGGGAGTTTTTTTTTTGTACCAGCTCTGTTTTTTCATGGCATCATCGTTGCTACGCTCAGTTCAACAGCATACCATTGTGGAAGTTTTATTTAAGCATAAAAGTTTTGAATGATAAGAAGGGCAAGGATCAAATAAATTCAGGATAGTACTATTAAATACTTACCCCTCAAATACCGAATTTAAATAATACCTTTAAAATAATAAATGTACCTTATTTGCAAAAAATTTGTGAGTGAGAAAAGCGAAGCTTTATAAATGCTATTTTTAATAGATTGTATAAAATAATAAGTTGCATTTGCTAAACCCACAATATAAAAATACCACTTGAGTATATTTTTTTAAATCATCAATAATTTACAAATATTTGCGAAAGTTTGGTAATGAAAAAACTTTTGCAAATTTATGAGTTAGCTGTAATTTTTCAAAACCCTACAATGTTTGACAGACTTAAAATATATTGCAACACAAAAGTTCCTTTGACAGACGAAGAACTTAAACTTATTGACACATATTTTGAAGTTAAAGATTTAAAGAAAAAAGACTTTTTACTGCATCACGGAAAAGTTTGCAACTTCATTGGCTTTATTGCTGACGGCATCATCAGACATTTTCATATTAAAGATGGAGTAGAAAAAACTTGTGATATTTCTTTTGAAAATTCTTGGGTAACAGACTTTCAAAGTTTCACTCATAACACCTCGTGCATAATGAACTTGCAAGCTATGGAAGGCACAACCGTATTTTTTATAAGAAAAGAAAACCTCTATAAATTATACAACGAATGCAATAAATATGAAACTTTTGGCAGGCTTATGGCAGAGCAGGTAGCACAAAGAGCAACAGAAATTGCAATGTCGCTTTCGTCTGATAAACCCGAAGAAAGGTTTCAGAATTTACTAAAAAAACAACCTGACCTTTTCCAAAGGATTCCCCAAAAATATATTGCCAATTTTTTAGGTGTAAGCCCTGAAAGTTTGAGCAGAATTAGAAGCAGAATTTTAACCAAACTAAAATCTTAACTTAAGTCATCGTTATGTAGCATCGTTGAGTTGCAATTTTGTCCCATCAATTAAACAAATAAAAAATGAGACAATTATTAATCACTTCAATTATGTTAGCAATGACAACAATTAACAGCGTAACCGCACAAACACAAAACTTAGATTTTTCAAAAGTAAAAGCCTTTGAACATCAATTAGACGATGTAATGGAACTAATTGACACAACTGAATTGAAAACCAAACTCAAAGAAGTTGAAGAGAATTACAAACAAAATCCGAATGAAATTAATAAAGCCCGGCTTGGTATTATTTACCACGAGACAGCTTTAAATCTTTCTTTTTTTTCTAAAACAGAATTTAAAGGATATGCAAAAAAGAGCTTTGACAAATTAAGTGAACTTTTTAATTCACCTAATACTTCAAAAGAATTATTGCCGTTCATTGCATCTTACAGAGCATCTGCATTATCATTGGTAGGTGCAGAAACAAAGAAACTAAAATTGTTAGGTGAAGCGTTTAACTTATTTAATGACGCAGTTAAAAATTATGCAACTGTTTCGTATTTACCAGAATTTTTAAGAGGAAGTGTTGCGGAAAATTTGCCTTGGTTTTTCTTCATAAAAAGAAAGTTTGCAAAGCAAGATTTTCAATCTATTATTGACAAGCAAAGCAAAAATAATGAATACGCCAATTCGAAAGTAATGAGTTTTACATATTGGGCTTGGGCAAAACAAAGGCAAAGTAAAAAATACAGAACTCAATCAATTGCATACCTTGACAAAGCAATTTCATTAGACCAAAATTATAAAGCGGGTAGGGCAAAAGCAGAAGAATTAAAAACTGCCTTGACGAAATAAAACTACAGCTAACATGAACTGTGTAAAAAATCTATATAATTCTCTTAAGGGTTTTACAAAAAGAAAAAAATAGCAAAACCCCATTTCCCGTTTTATTTTTAAGCCTAAAATAAATTCCTTTATGAGATCAATCATCGCAATAGTTATTTTTATGTTACAGGCATTGACTGTTTTGGCACAGCATCATAAATATGTTGCTCCTTCTGATGCGTTTGTGCAAAAAAATATCAGTAACTGGCAGGATATGAAATTTGGCCTGTTTATGCATTGGGGTACTTACAGCCAGTGGGGCATTGTAGAAAGCTGGAGTATTTGCCCCGAAGATGAAGGCTGGACAAAACGTCGTGGCCCACTCTCTAAAAATTACACAGAATATGTAAAAGCATATGAAAATTTACAGACTACTTTTAACCCGGTAAAATTTGCTCCTGAAAAATGGGTAATGGCTGCAAAAGCTGCAGGTATGAAATATATGATATTCACTACCAAGCATCATGATGGGTTCAGCATGTTTGATACCAAAGAAACAGACTACAAAATTACCAGCAGTAAAACTCCTTTTTCTTCCAATAAGCGAAGCAATGTAACCAAAGAAATTTTTGATGCTTTTCGCAAAGAAGGTTTTTCTGTTGGTGCTTATTTCTCCAAACCAGATTGGCACAGTGAGAATTATTGGTGGCCCTATTTTCCGCCAAAGGACCGTAATGTAAATTATGAAGTAAAAAAATATCCCGAACGCTGGAAAGCTTTTAAAGATTTTACCTATAACCAGATTAAAGAACTGATGAGCCAATATGGAAAAGTAGATATACTATGGCTGGATGGTGGATGGGTAAGGCCCTTGCAAACAGTAGACACTACTGTTGAATGGCAGCGGGGAATTAAAACAGACCAGGATATAGATATGAAAAGAATTGCAGCAATGGCAAGGTCTTATCAGCCAGGCATGCTGGTGGTGGACAGAACGGTAACGGGAGAATATGAAAACTATACCACACCCGAACAGGAAGTACCCAATGAACCTTTGCCTTTTCCATGGGAAACCTGTATGACAATGGGAAATTCATGGAGTTTTGTACCGAATGATAATTATAAAAGCTCACATAAACTTATCCAACTTCTTATAAAAATTGTATCAAGGGGAGGAAATTTTTTATTGAATATTGGGCCTGGCCCCGATGGTGATTGGGATACTGTTGCTTACAGCCGCTTGCAGGATATTGGAAAATGGATGGCTGTTAACGGTGAAGGAATTTACAACTCAAAACCGATGGCCCCTTTCTCTACCGGTAATATTTACTATACTCAATCAAAAGATGGCAGAACTATTTATGCTTTTTATTTGTCTGAAGCTGATACCCTGTCAATTCCCAAGCAGGTTATTTTAAAAAATGTAACGCCTGCTAAAGGAAGTAATATTTTATTGCTGGGCATAAAAACAAAATTAAAATGGAAAACAGAATCTGGTAATACTATTATTACAATTCCTCCAACTGTAGCTGCTAAAATAACTTGTGAGCATGCAGCAGTTTTTAAAATACAACAGCAATAAAAGTATTAAATAATAAAAGAAGCTGAAAATTATCAGTCAAAATAACTAAAACCAAATACTGAAGCCCCGAATAAAATATTACTGCTGCATAAACTTCAGCAGGTTTTTCCTGGTCGTATTTTTTATTTTATTCTGAAAAAATTTATTCCACCCCAGCAACCAACCGCTAAAACCCAATGCCTGCGCACTCCATTTGTGCAAACTAAATGCATCGCTGTGCTCAATAATTTTTCCATCAGCAAATTTCATATTGGCCCTTATTTTATTTACTACTTTTCTGCCGGTTTTACTAAAGCTGTAGGTTGCTACCCAATCACAGGTACAGTACTCCCCATCCAGCTTAATAAAATTACCATAGGTTAAAGCAAAATCTTTGGCATTTTTACAAAGCATCTCCCACATCGCTTTTACTTCGGCCCCCTTTAACAATCCAAAAGCAGGATCAAAAAAAACAATATCATCACTATAGCAGCTGTTCATGGTTGCCGCATCTAATTTACTAAACGCAGTATAAAATTTGTTAACCAGTTCTTCATTATTTACCATGATAAACAGTTTAGATTCACTAAATTTAGCCCTCAAATAATTATAAAATGAAAAAAAATATTTTCCTTCTCCTCTTTTTGGCCATTTCTTTTTTAAAAATGACTGCTCAAAATAATGATTCTCTTTGGGTAAGGGAAAATTATTATAAAATTGAACGCATGATACCCATGAGGGATGGGGCCAAATTATTCACTGCATTTTATGTTCCCAAAGATTCGTCACAAAAGCATCCCATACTCTTTAACCGTACACCCTACACCTGTAATCCTTATGGGGAAGATAAATTTAATCCAAGATTGTATCAAAGTTACTGGATCAATTATTTAAAAGAAGGCTACATTATTGCTATACAGGATGTACGCGGCAAATGGATGAGTGAAGGAGATTATGTTGACGTACGGCCTTTTAATCCAAACAAAAAAAATAAGGAATTTGATGAAGCCAGTGATACTTACGATGCTATCGACTGGATGATCAATAATATCCCTGGCAATAATAAACGGGTGGGTGTATTTGGCATTTCTTATCCCGGCTTTTACAGTACTATGGCAGCATTAAGTAATCATCCTGCATTAAAAGCAGTTAGCCCGCAGGCACCAGTAACCGATTGGTTTATAGGGGATGATTTTCACCACAACGGTGCATTAATGCTAATGGATGGTTTTAATTTTTACAGTGGCTTTGGTATCCCCAGGCCAAAACCAACTACCGTTGGTAAACCTGGATTCGACATCCCCTCGCAGGACAATTACGATTTCTTTTTAAAAACAGGTGCTTTAAAAAATTTTAGTAAAATAATGGGTGATAGTATTGCTTTTTGGAAGGACCTGATGAACCATCCTGATTACGATGAATGGTGGAAGGCAAGGAACCCCAGGAATTTTGTAACCAATATAAAACCAGCTATGCTAATTGTTGGTGGATTGTTTGATGCAGAAGATTGTTTTGGCGCATGGAATTTATATAAAGCCATTGAAGAAAAAAGCAAAAATACTGATAACCGTTTGGTGATGGGGCCATGGTTTCATGGTGGCTGGGGTGGCAGAAGTAATGGCGATTATTTAGGCAACATAAGGTTTGGCAGTAAAACCAGCCAATACTATCAGCAACAAATTGAAATGCCTTTCTTTAATTTTTATTTAAAACTAAAAGGCACAGTACATGATATTGCCGAAGCTAATATTTTTTTTAGTGGCGCAAATGAATGGAAAAATTTTCAGCAATGGCCGCCACAAAATGTGCAGTATAAAAATCTTTATTTAAGAAAAGAGAATAAGATGGTGTTAGATAATAGTATTGAAGTTGCTGTTAAAATTGCTGCCGAAAAAATAAAATCGAGCATTGATAAAATTGTAGCAAAAGCAAAAGGAGATTCTTTGAAAAATACGGAATTATATAGTGAATACATCAGCGACCCTGCTCACCCTGTTCCTTATACAGAAGATGTTCACTTAGACAGAACAAGAGAATACATGACCGACGACCAGCGCTTTGCCAGTCGTAGGCCAGATGTACTCAATTTTTCGTCGGGTATTTTAGATGCCGATGTAACCTTAGCTGGTAAATTAGTTGCCGATTTAATGGTTAGCATTAGTACCACCGATGCCGATTTTGTGGTAAAACTGATTGATGTTTTTCCGGATGAATTTAAGTATGATGAAAAAGAAATGGGCAAAGGCAATGGTAAAGATTATCCCATGGGTGGTTACCAAATGCTGGTACGTGGCGAAATTATGAGAGGCAAATTCCGCAATAGTTTTGAAAAACCTGAACCATTTGTACCCGGTAAAATAACCGAAGTAAAATACACTTTACCCGATGTGGCGCATACTTTTAAAAAAGGCCACAAAATAATGGTACAAATACAAAGCAGCTGGTTTCCTATTGCCGACAGGAACCCACAAACCTTTACAGATATTTATCATTGCAACGATAGTGATTTTCAAAAAGCCACAATAAGGATTTATCATGATGCAATTAACCAGTCTAAAATTATTTTACCGGTTTTAAATCAATAAATACCTATGGCCAAAATTATTGCAAAAGATAGTTTACTAATAACTATTAAAACGCTTATTAGAGAAGGCCAGCAACATGTAGTACGCAATGTAAATACTACTATGATGCTTACCTATTTTGAAATTGGTAGAATGATAGCAGAGGAACAAAAGCAGGGTAACCCAAGGGCAAAATATGCTGACGCAACCTTAAAAAAATTGAGTGCCGGATTAACAAAAGAATTTGGAAAAGGGTATTCAAAATCTAATTTGGAATACATGGTTAATTTCTTCAAAATTTACGCATCCCGTATTACGCCAATTGCCCAATCAGCAATTGGGCAATCTAAAAATAACAGCAAAATAGCAATTGCCCAATCGGCGATTGGGCAATTTAAAAAACTAAAATTTCCTTTCAAATTAAGCTGGACGCACTATATACAATTATTAAAAATAAAAAATACAGCTGAGCGTAATTTTTATGAAATAGAAGCGGCAAAAAATAGCTGGAATGTAAAAGAATTACAACGGCAATATAATTCATCACTGTACGAACGCATTGCACTAAGTAAAGATAAAAAGGGGGTAATAAAATTATCTAAAAAAGGAAACGTAATTGAAAAAACTACCGACGCTTTAAAAAGCCATTATGTATTAGAGTTTTTAGGTTTAGAGGAAAACGAACGATATACTGAAAACGATTTAGAAACTGCAATTATTAATAAGTTAGAAATTTTTTTATTAGAACTTGGTAATGGCTTTTTATTTGAAGGCAGGCAAAAACGTTTTACATTTGAAGGAGATACTTTTTATGAGGACTTAGTTTTTTATAACAGGCATTTAAAATGCTTTGTGCTGTTTGACTTAAAAATTGGAAGGCTTACCCACCAGGATATTAGGCAAATGCAGATCTATGTAAATTATTACGACAGAAAAGTAAAGCTGCCCAAAGAGAATAAAACCATTGGTATTATTTTATGCAAAGAAGAAAACAAAACCGTTATTGAGTTTACCCTGCCCGAAAAAAACAAACAAATATTTGCAAAAGAATACAAGGCTATCCTGCCATCTAAAGCTGCATTGGCTAAACAATTACAATAAATTATTTTATGAAAAAATATTTTTCAATGCTCTGCCTGTTGTTATCAGCAAAATGTTTTTCGCAATTGGATATTGTGCCAATGCCTGCCGAGGTGAAAATTAATTCTGAGGCTAAAAAAAACTTTAAAATCACAAAATCAACAACAATTCTATATAATTCCATTTTGCTTAAAAAAAATGTAGACTATTTAATTGATGAATTGTATAAAAAATATAGAATTAAATTAAACCAAAAACTGGAAACTGAGAATATAAATCAATCTAAGAATAAAAATATAATCAAATTAGTCAAAATACCAACAATATACAGAAATCCTTTATTTGATGAAGAGTACTATAGAATGTCAGACACTTCGGGTCATTTACTTATCCAAGTAAGTACGCCAAAGGGATTCTTCTATAGTATTCAAACACTTTTGCAACTAGTAGTTAAATCAAATGGACAATTATCCATTCCCCAACTTACCATTACCGATTATCCACGTTTCCCCTACCGTGGCATGCACCTCGATGTGGCCCGCCACTTCTACCCTGTTGCCTTTATAAAAAAATATATTGATTATTTAGCGGCGTATAAATTCAATACTTTTCACTGGCATTTAACCGATGACCAGGGCTGGCGCATTGAAATAAAAAAATATCCATTGCTTACTCAAGTTGGTGGATTTAGAAATGGCACTATCATTGGCCGCTATCCGGGCAAAGGCAATGATGAAAAAAAATACGGTGGTTACTATTCTCAAAAAGAAATAAAAGAAATTGTGCAATATGCAGCAGGCCGGTATATTGATGTGATACCTGAAATAGAATTGCCGGGTCATTCCTCAGCAGCAATTGCGGCTTATCCGCAACTAAGTTGTTTTCCGCAGGAATCAACCAACACGGAAGGTATACCCTGGGCCGGCAGTAAAAATGGTAAACAGGTACAGCAAACATGGGGTGTTTTTGAAGATGTATTTTGTCCCAGTGAATACAGCTTTAATTTTTTGCAGGATGTAATGGATGAAGTGATACAATTATTTCCTTCAAAGTACATACATATTGGTGGTGATGAATGCCCGAAAGAAGCATGGAAAAAATCAGCTTTTTGCCAGCAACTAATTAAAGACAGGAATTTAAAAGATGAACATGGCCTTCAATCTTATTTTATACAACGCATAGAAAAATATATTAACAACAAAGGCAAAAAAATTATTGGCTGGGATGAAATTTTAGAAGGCGGTCTTGCACCCAACGCTGCTGTAATGAGCTGGCGTGGTGAAGAAGATGGTATTGAAGCGGCTAAACAAAATCATGATGTGGTAATGACACCGGGCAGTCATTGTTATATTGATCATTCGCAAAGTAAAAACGAAGACAGTGTTACCATTGGTGGTTATCTCCCCTTAGAAAAAGTATATAGCTACGAACCTATTCCTGCGGCTTTAAATAACAAACAAGCACTACATATTTTAGGTGCACAAGGTAATGTGTGGACGGAATATATGAATAACAGCAACAAAGTAGAATACATGATCTTTCCACGTATGATGGCATTGAGTGAAGTATTGTGGAGCCCGAAAGAGAAAAGAAACTGGAGTGATTTTGAAAGAAGATTGCCAGTGATTTTTGAAAGACTAGAAAGAGAAAAAACTAATTACAGTAAGGCTTATTATGATTTGCAGGCGACGGTTTTGCCAACGGAAGATTTTAATGGAGTGTTATGGAAAATAGAATCAAATAATAAAAATGGTAACATTAACTGGGTGCCGTCAACGTTAAACTCACAAAAATTTGAGTATACAAAACCAATTCTTATTAATAAAACTACTGATGGAATAACTGCGGATTTTATTGGTAATGATAAAAATTTACTATCAAGAGTTATACAAAATTTCTCCTTTAACAAAGCCACCGGTAAAAAAATAACCCTTGCAAACGAACCCAGCATAAATTATCCCGGCGATGGCGCTTTTACTTTAGTTAACGGTGTACAAAACGAAAAAGGTTTATCAAAGGGCAATGAGTTTGTAGGTTTTTCAGGTAAAGATTTAGATGCCACAATTGATTTAGGTGCCGTGATGGATATTAAAAAAGTTACGCTGCATACGCTGGAACAAAACGGCAGCTGGATATATTTACCTTCAAAAGTTGAAGTAACTTATATGTACTCGATAGATACAGGAAAAAATGCTTTGCTTGGCCCACCAGATAAAATGTTAAGTGTAGATGTGCAACAGGGAAAAAACATTTCCAAAATTGAAATACCGGGTGAACAAAGATGCCGGTACATTCGTGTGGTGGCAAAAAATTATGGCATCATTCCTCCGGGTAATCCGGGTGCAGGTAATACGGCGTGGTTATTTGCAGATGAGATTGAGGTGGAATAAGCTAATAACTTAAGTAGGTTATTGCAGTTGTTTTATCCATATTTTCTGGTTGATTTCTTTTTATAAAATCTTATAAAAAAAAGGATAACTATTATTAAAACATCCTTAATTTTAAAGCAGAAGATGATTTGAAATACTTACTTCTGTTTAGAACTGTTTTTTTTGTTCAATAAAAATTTTGCAACATGAAAATTTTGCTGTTATTTTTTTCTTTCTCCTTACTGTCAACCGTATTATTTGCTCAAAGCTTTAAGCCCATTTTTAATGGGAAAGATTTAAACGGCTGGACCAATAACGGTACAGAAAAATGGTATGTAAAAAATAAAGAGCTGGTTTGTGAAAGCGGTCCCGATAAGCAATATGGTTACCTTTCCACTAACAGGAATTATAAAAATTTTGAGCTTACACTTCAGTTTAAACAGGAAGCCAATGGCAATAGCGGCGTATTTATCCGTTCTACAATTGAAGGCACAAAAATTAGCGGCTGGCAGGTGGAAGTAGCCCCGGCCAATCAACATACCGGCGGCATTTACGAATCTTATGGACGTGGTTGGTTAATACAACCTAAACCCGAAGATGAGCAATGGTTAAAAGTGGGCGAATGGAATAAAATGAAGATTGTAGTAAACGGCGATGAAATTACCAGTTGGTTAAACGGGCATCAAATGGTTTACCTTAAAGATGAAAAAATTGGAAAAGGACAAGGCTTTGTTGCCCTGCAAATTCATGATGGCGGGGGAATAAAAGTAAGATGGAAAAAAATAAAGATTAAAGAGCTGGAGTAGAGTTACATAAACCTCACAGGTTTTATAACGGCTTTCGAAATAAAACCAGGCTTTAATAAACCTATGAGGTTTTACGATTTACGCTTAGCTTAACGCTGCATTATTTTAAAAAGATATTTATGTTTTCATTTTTATAATTATTAATCAATCATCTTTTTTTAAACAATACTTTTAAATTTTTATTTAATGAATAACAATAATGGATCATCACGTAGAAATTTTATTAAAAAATTAGCAGCGTCTTCTGCTGCGGTTACTGTTGGAGCTAATTTATACGCAGCAGAAAATAAAAATATTTATTTTGAAAAATTAAAACGAACTCCGGCAAGCCCCAATGATAAAATAAATATTGCATTAATTGGTGGCGGCGGCATGGGTACGCAGGATGTAATTACAGCACTTAAATTTCCCAATACACAAATAGTAGGGGTATGCGATTTGTATGATGGCCGCTTAAAAGATGCCAAAACAAAATGGGGGGCTGATCTATTTACTACCCGCAGTTATAAAGAAATATTAAACCGTAAAGATGTAGATGCCGTAATTATTGCCACCCCCGATCATTGGCACCAGCAAATTTCTATTGATGCCATGAGGGCAGGCAAAAATGTATATTGCGAAAAGCCCATGGTACATGCCATTACAGAAGGCCCGGCAGTTATAAAAGCACAAACAGAAACCGGTAAAATTTTCCAGGTAGGCAGCCAAGGTGTTTCATCTCTCGGTAACGAAAAAGCAAAGCAGTTATTAAAAGATGGTGCTATTGGCCAATTAAATTATGCAGAAGGTTTTTGGGCACGCCACTCCCCCACCGGAGCATGGCAATATCCAATTCCTGCAGATGCATCACCGGAAAATGTTGATTGGGAAACTTATATCAGCAATACTAATAAACGGCTATTTGATGCTACCCGTTTTTTCAGGTGGAGAAATTATAAAGATTATGGTACAGGAATGGCAGGGGATCTTTTTGTTCACCTTTTCTCAAGCTTGCATTTTATTACAAATTCATTTGGCCCAAATAAAGTTTATGCGGCTGGTGGCTTACGGTACTGGAAAGACGGACGTGAAGTGCCGGATGTTTTACTGGGTACTTTTGATTATCCGCAAAGTGCGGCCCACGCTCCTTTTAACCTCTCATTGCGTTGCAATTTTGTTGATGGTACCAGCGGCACCACTTATTTAAAATTAGTAGGCAGCGAAGGGTCAATGGATATTACCTGGGACAGTGTTACTTTAAAAAGAAATAAAACCATTGAATCGGATGATCCTTTTTATATTGAACAAATGAAGAAGGCAGGTACACCGGTATCTGATCGTAAAAAAATATTGCCGCCTGAGGAATATACCTTTGCGGCAGAAAAAGATTATAAGGGTGGCCCTTATGATCATTTTGTAAACTTTTTTAATGCTATCCGCAATGGGGGGAAAGTAACTGAAGATGCAATATTTGGATACAGGGCGGCGGCACCAGCTTTATTATGTAATGACAGCTACAATCAGGATACCGCTATATTATGGAACCCGGAAAATATGCAATTAATAAAAAAATAAACTAATTAAAATGAAAAATTATTTTTTAAAGTCAACAGGAATTTTATTATTAATTTTTACTTGTGTATCGTTCACAATTATTCCACCAAAAATGAAATCTGAAAAAAAAATATGGATAAACCTTTTTGATGGCAGTAGTTTGAAGGGCTGGCATGGATTTAATAAAACCGGCACAATACAAAACTGGACTATTGAAGATGGAGCAATGGTTTGCCTGGGTGCTGCTGCCGATGCACATGGCGGAGATATTGTTACAGACGAAGCGTATGAAAATTTTGAACTGAAATGGGAATGGAAAATTTCTAAAGGAGGCAACAGTGGTGTAATGTATCATGTTTTGGAAGGCGTAAAATACCAGGCGTCTTATCAAACCGGGCCCGAATATCAATTGATTGATGATATTGGGTTTCCGGAAAAAATAGAAGAGTGGCAAAAAACAGGTGCCGATTATGCCATGAATTTAACCAATGAAAAGAAAAAATTGAAACCCGTTGGAGAATGGAATACCAGCAAAATTATTTTTAATAAAGGGTATGTGGAGCATTGGCTTAACGGCGAAAAAATTGTGGAGTTCCAGGCATGGGATGCCGAATGGACTAAGAAAAAAACAGAAGGGAAATGGAAAGATTATCCGGATTATGGTTCAGCAAAAAAAGGTGTAATTGCTTTACAAGATCATGGCAATAAAGCTTACTTTAAAAATATAATGATTAAAATTTTATAACACTAAAAGAGGAAGTATCAAAAAATACTTCCTCTTTTTAAATATAGATTTCAGAATACAATGAACCTGTATTTTATCAGTTCAGTTAAAAACAAAATTAGATTTCAAAATAAAATTTAACCTTGTCGCACTGCTTCTACTTCTTCAACTGATATAGGCATTTTTTTACCTAGTAACCTTGCACCATCTTTTGTTATTAAATAATCTTCTTCTACACGGATACCGCTAAAATCACGATATGCTTCCAGTGCATTATAATTAATAAAATCAGTACACTTATTTTCTGCTTTCCATTGATCCATTAATTGAGGAATGCAATAAATGCCCGGCTCTACTGTAAGTGTAAATCCCGGTTCCAATGCACGGCCAAGACGTAAGGATTTAATGCCAAACTGTGTACTTTTTAAAAGGTTATCGGTATAACCAACATAAGATTCTCCAAGGTCTTCCATATCATGTACATCCAAACCAATCATATGCCCAAGGCCACATTGAAAAAACATAGCATGCGCACCGGCAGCCACAGCTTCTTTTGCATCACCCTTCATTGCACCCAGCAGCTGCATGCCTTCCACAATTTTTTGTGCTGCTGTTAAATACACTTCTTTAAACAATACGCCGGGCTTTAACATAGCCACTGCAGTTTGATGCGCATGCAAAACAATTTGATAAATTTCTTTTTGTTTAGCCGTAAATTTTTTTCCCACTGGAAAGGTACAGGTAAGATCGCCGGCATAATTCATATCATTGCTGGCACCGGCATCACACAAAACCATTTGTCCTTCTTTAATGGTATTGCCACAATATAAATTATGCAGTGTTTCCCCATGTATAGTAACAATAGGATTAAAAGAAATACTTGCATCATTGGCATGCGCTACTTCTTTTACTTTAGCAATGATTTCATATTCCTTCATCCCCGGTTTTGCATAACGCATTGCGGCTAGATGCATATCAGCACTTATACAGGTTGCCTTATCCATTTCATCCACTTCACAGGCCTCTTTGTAAGCACGCTGACTTACTATTGCTTTTATCAATGGCACCGAAACATTTTCACTCCATCCGGCTACCGGTATATTCAACCATTGCGCCAGTTTAATTTTATTTTCGGCTCGGTAAGGTGGAATGAAATGAATTTTTCTTCCACCAGATAATGCATTACCCAATACGGTTTCTATATTATTATAAGGCTTGGTGGATGTTACACCAACTGCCCCGGCCATTTCTTTTATGGAAGGCAAGGCACCCGTCCAAACAATGTCTTCAATGGTAAGTTCATTACCAAAAATAATTTCTTCTCCGCTGTCAGCATCAATGATGGCTGCAAGGCCTGCAGTGTTTAATCCAAAATAATAAAGAAAGGTACTGTCCTGCCTGAATGGGTACCAATTGTCTTTATAGTTCATACCTGCTTCTTCATTTCCTAAAAGAAGGATAAGGCCCGATGAAATATTTTTCTTTAATATTTCCCGCCTGTTGACATAAACGGGCTTTTCGAAAAGTTTAAAATTCATAATGATTTATTTATTATTTTTCTACACCGGTTTTTTTATACCTGAACAAGGTACTTTAATTTATTAAAATTGAAATTGATACAACTTTATTATACAATAACTTTCTCCATTTCTATAAACTCTAAGGGTTGCAAGTGCTTACCTGTTAAACCATCTTCTATAAAAGGCTTTCTTTCGCCTGTTTCTTTATAGCCGTATCGCTGATACCAGTTAATTAATTCAGTTCTAATTGAAATAACCGACATATATATAGCACCACATTGCAGATGCTTTGCATATTCTTCTGCAGCGTATAATAATTTTTTGCCTACACCGGCGCCTTGTAATTGTGGCGATACACTCAGCATACCCAGGTAAATTTTATTGTCGTGTTGCTGCAGGTTTACACAACCAATAATATGCTGATGATCATCCTCATATTTCAGCACAACACTGCCGGGTTGCTGCATTACTGTTTGCAGGTTACTTTCATCTGTACGAACATTACCTGCAATGATGTTTGCTTCTGTTGTCCAGCCTTGTTTAGAACTTTCCCCACGGTAAGCACTGTTAAGCAATTGGGCTATAACAGCGGCATCAGCAGGCGAAGCAATAGATAAATTATTATCAGAAAATATAAACATCCGGGTGAAATTAAAATATTTTTTTGCTGCAGCAATCAATAAACAATATTATAAAATTATTTTTATCATGCAGATACTATTTTCAACATTTTTATATTGGCCATAATTGGGTATTAAAGAATAGCCGGCTTTTTGATAAAGCCTGATGGCCTCAGTTTGCTTTTTCCCGGTTTCTAAAATACAATTGGAATAATTTAATTCTTTCGCCCAAAGTTCTAATTCTTTTAAAATTAAATAAGCTATCCCCTGACCACGAAATTGGGGTAAAACAAACATTCTTTTAATTTCCGCTGTTTTTTCGTCATATTGTTTAATAGCACCACAACCAACAGTTGTGCTGCCAACATAAAAAACAACGGCCTCTTTTATTTTGTCAATTTTATTAAATTGTGCATAAAAAGCATGTTCTTCACCATCCCTTATTTTTAAATCCTGATCAAGTAATCCAACAAGTTTTTGAAAGACTGGGTCATCTGAATTTGTTCTTTTTAAATCAGCCATATTCTTAAATGTAGTTATTTTTTATAACAGCAGTTTGCTGTAAATAAAAATAATACTTTTTTTTCTCGGTAAAAAATAATTGAAAATTGATTTTTACATCAAAAGGGGTGAGTAAATACAAGCGGTATTTCAAACAGGTCGAGGAGATTTTAAACGAGTAAAAAAGTAAAAAAAAAATTACGCCGGCGTGCCCTTATAAAGCACCAAAGTGAAAGGGAAGAAATATACTCTCCAAAGAAATATAGAAATCGGTTACTCAAGTTGCACTTTAATCCATTCCAGTTTATTACCTGGTTTATTATCCTTATACTTTGCTTCAGTCCGCATACCCGGTTTTATATTGGCACAGTATCCTTTTTTGTTACTCATTTTAAGTTTGTTTTTATCAAGATATATTGTACATCCGGGAGTTATTTTAACATTTACCTTACTGCCAGCGTCCTGTATTATAGTAACCGTAGAATCATTCAGATTGATTGCTTCAATTTTGCCAATAATTGAATACTTACCAGATACACCGGGGGATTGCCCAATTGGTATATATATTTCAGTCGTGGCTTGTGTATATGCTTCAAAAGAAGCCCAGCAAAAAATTAAAACCAATATTATTGACTTTAGGAACCTTAATTCTATTTTCATGACCTGTTTTTTTAGTTTGATGAAATAAGCTCATTACGTGCCAGTTCCAATTGCTGCAAAGCTTGTTCCGAATTTAATTTCCGGGTAGATTTTTTCTTTATTGCTTTGTTAATAAAATCTTTTGCTTTATTTAAATGTACAATTGCCAAGGGATGCAAACCACCGCAAAACAATATTTCAGCAGCATCCTTTGTTTCGTCCTCTGCCCGTCGCAATAATTTGTCAAATTCCTCATTTCCTATAAAAGTTCTTGTTAATGACGAGTTTAAAAAGCTTTTACTCTGATTTATATTTTCAAGAACATTAATTACTCTTAAGAATGCTGCTATTGCCACAATTTGTGTTGCGTCAATTTCCACCGGGCCCCCAGTTATACTATCCAAAAACTTACCCCCTGGAGATTCATTGAAAGAATTACCATCATAAAATGCTACGGCAGCTTCAATTGTTTCCACCGAGTTATTATGAAAAAACGGTCCGGTTCCGGCGGCTTCTACCAATGAGGGCACATTAAAAGTACCATCTCCCGGAGTTCCTAATCCGTCATCGGGAGGATTCAATTCCTCTGTAAGGTCAGCTGGTTGATCCGGCAGTTCCTTTACACCAGTATTAAAATTTAGGTTTCCTGCATTTTCGCCAAAAAAAACAGGATTGGCATTTGCGCCTGCATTAAAATGACAGACAAAACATTTTCCTGTCTTAATATCATTAAAAATTGCCTGCCCACGATTTGCAACGGGATTCTTTAAAGACAAGGGTAATTTTAATTCTTGCTGCTGGCCCAAAGAAAGTTGAAATGCTTCTAACGCATCAAGCTCTTCTTCTGTTGGCAATCTGAAATCAATATTGACTACACGATTAAGGCTTTTAGTAAAATGCTGGATGACAGCACCTGTTGCAAATGAACGGAGAGACTTGTCGCCCGGTGCTCCATCACCACTCCAACCGTTGTGTGGCCCAAACTTACTGTTTATAGAATTACGCAAACCAAGTGTATGCGGTACTCCACGCATGTTGAATTTGTTTTGTAAATCATCAAACCCGTCCTGGTTTTCTTTTATTAGCCCAAAAGCTCTCATTAGCTTTGGATTCTCAAAATTTTCTTTTAAATCGGGGTTAAACTCTGCTACAAAAAGAGGATCGGTATTGGGCAATGTTGCAATAAAAGCTGGGTCGATAGTAAAATTATTTTCTGCCCGGTGACAGGTGCCACAGGTTCGTCCATTACCACCAAAAGTTTCGTTAAAAAATATTTCCCTCCCACGGGCTACTTGTTTATCCTGAGGAGAAGGAGAAAGTTTTATTGAACTTGCACAAGCTGCAATAAACAAACTGACTAATAAAATCTGGATGTATTTCATAACTTGTTAATTTTAATTCGGCTTTATGATGAAATACTCCACTGAAATATAATTTCAATTAATCTTATCGTTAAAAATAATAACCAAATCAGTAAGAGCAGGTCATCTAATAATTAACTGGTATTGGGTAATTAGGTTTAATAAAATTAAATTATTTTTTTTATAAATGCAATAAATAATAAATAAATATTTTGCACTTATAAAATGTAAAATGAGAATAATAAAGCAAATCTTTGGCTTTGATTTTACAGTATAAAACTTCTTTGCATAAGTAAAAAAGGCTTCTGGTAAGCTGTAAAATTTAAATCATTATTTATTTTAAAAAAGGGATGATAGAAATACTAATACGTTAACTAAAAAGAAAATTTTAATTTACAAACACTTCATCAGTAAACACCCAGCCTTTATCGCCTTTGCCCGGATGCCAGGCTGGTAATTTTGATACCGGCACAGCAATAATTTTTAAATATTTTATTGTAACTGGCGCAAAAGATAATTCAAAGGCTTTAAGGTATCCCGGTTGTACCACGGTAGGTTGCTCTGGTGTTACTCGACCCAGGAGTTTTAAATGATTGGCCTCATTGCCGCCCCATACCTCTACCGAAACGGGAGGCATTATATAACCGCCAATATCAATTAATGCGCTTAATGTTATACTTTTAACAGTTACAGGAGCATTAAATAAAAGCAAGGACTCCATTTTATTTTTTTTAAACCCCAGCCATTTGCCGCTTTTAAAATTGTTGGCTTCGCCTTTTACTAAATCAATTAATGTTTTTGCGCCATCCCCTTTATATTGCTCATCTGCTGGCAACAGGTTTACTACCGAATCAGGTTTATACTTTGAACTGAAAAAATAACCTTCCATCACCGCACTGCTTAGCCAGCCCTTTTTAAAAGCCTTGGCTTTTACAGTAGTGTTATTAGTAAGAATAATATCATTACTATATTCCTTTGAAGTAATACTGTCGGGTTCGGTACCATCCAGTGTATAACGGATACTTACCCCGTTAATATAATGCTTAAGTTTTAGTACAATTGGTGTATTAATTATTTGCTCTTCGTTCAGGAGAATGGGAGCGTTTAACTTTAAGATAGTAGTATCGCCTTTAAAACCTTTTTCAAAAGCAATGTCTTTCATTGCATTCTTTAATGCCGTAATATCAGCTTCTGTTAATGCTGTATTCCATATAAAAAGATGGGATAGTTTTTTAAGAGAGGATAGTTTGAGAATATCGTCTTTTTTTATTGATGTACCGGATAAAGATAATTGCCGGAGTTCTTCCAGTTTACTCAATTCATTTAAATTACTACCCGTGATATTAGTAAAGGAGAGATTCAGTTTTCGTAAATTTCTGAATTGACTAATGACTTTTAATTCTTCATCCTTTACCGGCATTTTATTCAAACTCAAACTTACTACCTGCTCTTTTACTGTCAGTAAATCTTTTAATTGTTCGGGCAAATAAGATTGTGCACTAAAAAACTCTGCACCCAATGCCGGTGATGCTTTGGCTAAAGGTGCAACAATCCTGTAATTGGTATTTAAATTTTTAACTTTTTTTTCATCTGCTGCTGCAAAATCATAATCATCTGTTTCAATAGTATTAAAAATTGCATGGGCTATTAAACGAAGTGTATCAGTTGCGGCCAGGTCCATTACTTTGGTTTTAAAATTGGCACCGCTTTTTATCCATAAATATAAAATTTGAGTTTCTTGTTCTGATAACTGTGGCTTTCCTGTTGGTGGCATGTGCTTTTTTGCATCTGCAGGTAAATGCAGCCTACTTAATAATAACCCATAATCGGTTGCAGTGCTGTCCCATAGTTTTCCGTTCTTCCCTCCTTTTAATAATAACTCTTCGGTTTCCATCACCAGTTGTCCCTTAGCTTTTGATGTATTATGGCAGCTATAGCATTTTGTTTTTAAAATGGGCTGTACCATATTTGCATAAACAATTGCATTTTCCATTAACACTTTTTGATCTTGCTTTTGGGGTAGTACAGGTGCCAGCAAATAATTTTCTCCGTGTGAAATTTCTGCACCCTGATGGCCCGTAAAAATGATACCCCCCAAACTAATTGCTGCTACCGAAATATTTAACCAATTAATGTTTTTTATTTTTTCTCTGTAAGCATACCATAACGAAGTAATAATGGCAATACTAACTCCACTCCATTTATGCCATTGCAAAGCGTCTGGATCATAACCATCTTCTTTAGAAAGAAATAAACCCATCAATGCAGTAAAGGCTGCTGTAAATGCCGATATTAACAATAACCAATTACCAATGTTTTTAACCACCTCATTTCCATTATTTTTTTTATCAACAACTAAAGTCCAGAAAATATATAATACCAGTAAAGTGATAGGGAAATGAAGCAATAAAGTATGCATACGCCCCATTACCTGCAGCCAGGAAGGTAT
>JAYSTT010000340.1:0-7840 GCA_043719495.1 Ferruginibacter sp.
TACAAAAAAAGACAAATCAACTTACCATTGGAAAACAAATTATACCATCAGCAACTATTGTATACTTTTTAATATTGGCAAATACAAAGTGGTTAAAAGAATTTATACCACTGTTGATGGCAACAAAGTGCCCATGGAATATTATGTGCTGGAAGAAAACATTGATAAAGCAGAAAAATTACTGGACCTGTATGAACAATCCTGCCGGATACAGGAAAAATATTTTGGTGAATACCCCTGGGTTAAAGAACGCATAGCCGCATCCGAAACACCGCACCTGGGAATGGAACACCAAACCAATATTGCCTATGGCAACAAATACAGGTATACCAAACTGGGCGATAAAGATTTTGACTGGTTACTGCACCACGAATTTGGGCATGAATGGTGGGCCAATAAAGTAACCAACCGCGACTGGGCGCATATGTGGATACAGGAAGGCATCTGTAGTTTTGGCGATGCATTGGCTACAAGAGAACTTGCTGGCGAAGCAGCTTACTTAAAAAAAATGCAACAAACAGCAAGGAATATACAAAACCGTTTTCCGGTTGTAAGGGGCGAAGAAGTAGATAGTGACAGTGCTTATTATGGTGATATATATGGCAAGGGCGCTTTCTTTATGCATACTCTGCGATTTATAATGGGCGACAGTATTTTTTTCCCTACCTTAAAAAAATTAGCTACTGCTCCGCAATACACTTATGACAATACGGTAACCACGGCTGATGTGGAAAAACTTTTTAGTGGTGCCTATGGTAAAAACCTTGATGCTTTATTTCATCTTTTTTTATACACTACTGATAAACTTGAAATTCAGGTAAAGCAAACGGATGAAAATAAATACTTTGTTAAGCTGCTGAATGTGGATATGCCACTACCAATAAATATCCTTACTGATGCCGGCATGCAGCATTTGATTGTTGACAAAAAAGGAATAACAGTTACCAGCAAATCTCCGCTGCAGGTAGACACTGATGTTTTTTATTTTAAGAAAATAATACTGGAATAAGCGGTTTAAAGAGGTAAGAAAAATATTTATTACAACAATGTTTTCCAAGATGTAAAATGATTTTTTAAAGTCTTTCATTGGGTATTTTTAAATTGCCTTGATGTCAAACCTTTGCTGTTGATTTTTCTTACCTTATTTTTTTTGATTTATCTCTTTTCCAAAATGCTCGCCATAAACAATAATTTCGGGAGCTCTACCAGAAAAAGTTTTATTTAAGTTGAAGGATAAGCTTGCAACCAGGTGGGTAAAAATTATTGATGCTGCTGCTGTTTCCCCCTACTGGGCAGCTATTTGCAAAAATGGGGGAAAAATTTCGACTTTGTTGACAACTATGTTTGCGGACTTTCTAAAGTTAAAAAAGACGGCAAGGTAGGTTATGTAGATAAACAAGGTGTTGTTGTAATTAAACTTCACTATGACGAAGGCCTTACTTTTAAAGAAGGATACGTAGCCGTACGTACCTGTTTAAAATGGCAATATTTAGACAGCACCAGTAAAGTAATTACCGAACCACTGTATGAAGATGCAATAAGCTTTAGCAGCGGTATGGCAGCTGTTGCCAAAAACAACCTGTATGGTTTTATTATTACAACCGGCCAGTTGGTAATACCTTTTGAATTTAATAATGCCCGCAGTTTTGCGAAGGCCTTGCCCCGGCAGCCAACGCAAAAGGTTTATGGGGCTATATTGACAGTAAAGGTAGCTGGGTAATTAAACCCATGTACAATTTTACTGACAGTTTTGAGAATGGTAAAGCCAGGGTAATAAAAGGCGACAATGTTTTTTATATTGATAAAGAAAAACATTCTGTACCTGAATAGTGAATATAATATTTTTCCCTTCCTTGATTATACTATACACAAACCACTTCGCTTTGACTAAAGTTCAATAAAGTTGCCCCGTACAAGTGTGATTAATTTTCACTTTTTTACTAAAAAATAAAAATTAACAACCAGCCATTACCACAAAAGTTGAACAAATAAATATAGGGTGGGTAACTAAAAAATACAAGGAGATGTCTCCTTCCTCAAGGCAGCACAGAAATTTACGCAATCATCTTTACCACCATTTCCTTCATCAGTGAAGCATCAGATGTACCGGTATCTCCTACGCCTACCCCTTTTAAATTATAGTGATGCAGCAATAATAAAATTCTTTCAATGCCATCGTAGCCGTAATTGCGTATAGTTTCCAAAGCATTTTTTACAGCTGTGCTGTTAAAATAAAAATGAGGTTTTAATGCAGCTTCGCTTTTATCGTTCATACCAAATACAGTATACACTTTACTAAAGTTGGCGTATAGTGCGGGCAGCACCATTTGTATTGGTGCGGCTTTGGGATTGCCTTCAAAATATTGGATAATTTTTATGGCTTTAGCCAGGTCTTTTTTTGCAATTGCGGCCTGCAGTTCAAAAACATTGTATTCTTTGCTGATGCCGATAAATTTTTCAATATCGTCTGCTGTAATTTCCTTTATGCCTTTTAAATTAATGGAGAGTTTATCAATTTCGTTGGCCATGCGGCTGAGGTCGTTGCCGATATGCTCCTCCAAAAGTATTACTGCTTTGGAACTAATGGAATAACCTTTAGTGGTTACCATTTCTTTTATCCATTCCTGTACTTTAAAATCTTTCAGTTTTTCTGATACAAATATTTCAGCAGTTTGTTTCAGCAGCTTATACAATTTTGTACGCTTATCAAAAGTTTTAGTTTTATAAGCCACTACAAAAATGGTAGAGGATAAAGGATGTTCAAAATAACTTTCCAACTTTTCAATTTCCTTCATCTGCTGGGCCTCTTTAAGCAATACCACCTGCCGCTCGGCAAACATGGGATAACGTTTACAGGCATTTATTACTGAAGCCCATTCAGCATCACGACCATAAAAAACAGTAAGGTTAAAGCCCGCTTCCGTCTCATCTAAAATTTTATGTTCGGCATAATCCATTACCATGTCAATATAATAATCCTCTTCGCCTTCCAGCCAGTAAAGGGTTTTAAAGCTTTTCTTTTTCCAGTCGCTGATAATTTTTTCCGCACTCATTATTCAAAGATAAAAGATTTTGAGAGGCCTTAACCATTGCAGGTTTTAAATCAGTTATTTAATAAATGGCACAATTTTAGCCTTATCAATAGCATTAAAGGTTCTATATTATTTATTCACATATTAACACTACCGGCTTTTTATATTCTTTATAACTCATCTATTGAATACTTTTGTAAAAAAATTTCTAAACTATGGCATACGAAAATTTTCCTGAAACTGAAAAAACAGCACAACCTGCTCCCCCTTCTCCCGAAAAAAAGAACATGCGTAATTTATTAACCGGTGGTTTATTAATTGCATTGTTAGGCACCTGGGGTTATATTATTTACGATAAAAATAAAACCAAAGAAGCCCTACTGGTAAAAGACACCCAACTGGCAACCACCAGTAACCAAAAAGATGAATTAAGAAAAGAACTGGATGATGCTACCATGCGGTATGATATGATTAAAACCAGCAGCGCAAATATGACGCACAGTAAGGATAGTATGATTACACAGCGTGACAAGGAAATTGCGGAGAAAAGAGTAAAAATTCAACAACTGCTTTCTAAAGAAGGTGCTACACAGGCGGAAATAGCACAGGCAAAAACTTTAATAGCATCCCTTAACAGCGATATTACGGGGTACAAAACACAGATAGAAACGCTGCAGGGCGAAAAATTAGTTTTAATAGAGGAAAAAGCAACTGTTACCAAAGAAAGGGATGTGGCAAAAAAAGAAACAGAGGATGCCAAAACCGTAATTAAAGAAAAGGAAGAAGTAATAGATATTGGTTCTACTTTACATGCTTCTAATTTTTCTATAGCAGGTATTAATGAAAAAAGAAGTGGTAAAGAAAGAACAACTACCACAGCAAAACGGGTGGACAAACTGCGCATTTCTTTTGATTTAGATGAAAACCGCATTACTCAATCGGGCAATAAATCAATTTACATTTGCATTACCGATCCTAAAGGCAATCCTGTAACAGTAGAAGCATTAGGCTCAGGTTTGTTTACTACCAGAGATGGCCAGGAAAAATCTTTTACACAAAAAGTGGAGATCAACTACACACAAGGTCAGCGTCAAACTATCAATGTTGACTGGAAACAGAACAGCGATTTTGAAACGGGTGATTATAAAATTGAAGTGTATAATAATGGTTTTAAAATTGGCGAGTCAGTTAGATCTTTTAAAAAGGGCGGATTGTTTGGATAGTGAATTGCGAGCTTTGAAACAAAGTATATTGAGATAATCTTTTAAATCACACTGTAACAGGTGTGATTTTTTTTATACCAAATTATCTGTCAAACTTAGGTGCAGCAGCCGCTGGAGTGTTTTTACAGAATGGCCCTGATGGAAGCCCTGCCTACATGTACCGTTTTTGCAGTACCGGGTTTTCTACCCTCGTATTGAATGCTGACTTCAAAATTTCCTGCCAGCCTTTTGGTGTATTCTACATTCCATAAATAATTTTTACCGGGTAATAAACCATCCAGTAATAAATAACCAACAGTTGTATTAGCAGCTCCGGGATAGGCCTTAAAATTAATTTGATTTAAAGTAAGTTTGGCATTAATGGTACTGTTATTTAAAATATTATAACGTAAATCTGCAATTATAGAATGTGTTACTGCTTTCTCCAATGAATCGATGGTATTTTTTTTATCATTAAAATTATAGGCCAGGCTAACCCTGAAATTTGATTTATAAATATAAGCCACAGATGGTTCGATACTATTTTGTAAAACAAGATAATTACGGTTATTAAATTTTGTACCCGTTGTAGTTAATTCGTTTTTTGACTGGCGGAAATTAATGTTGGTGGAAAAATTTTTATTCAGGTTCCACCTTATCCTACCCATGAGGTTCCGCAATTTACGGCTTTCAAAGCCATAAGATAAAAGCGTTTTTCCATTGGTAAGGCCATGCGTAACATCAAGCCCCCATTTAACACTGCTACGGTTAAAAAAGTAGCTGTTGGTTAAAAAAGAATTTAAAGATATCAGTGTAGTATCTACCAACTTATTTGTAAAAGGATTAAACTGAAACTTACCGGTGGAAATATCTTTTTTATTTATTTGTAAAGAAGAACTGGTGCTGGAACGGTATAATAATTTTTTAATACCCCTTGCATTTGTTTGTTTTATTACTGCCTTGGGATTAATATCCAAATTATAATTAAACTGTACATAATTTGCTTTTACATATTGATTGCTCGGTGTAAAAAGTTTTACATATTTTCTTTGATCCTGAAATACAGCTATTTCAAATTCATTCAATTCTTTTATGCCATTTGTATTATAATCTATCCAGGTGTATTCGCCTTGCCCGGCAGGTACTTCAAAAAAAGTAAACTCTCTTTTTTGCTCCTGCCCTGCCCCCAGCTCGTACAAAACACTTCCATTTAATAGTCCTTTCCATTCTTTAAATGCATATTCAGTACGGCCCAGTAAGCTTTCGTCAGCCTTTTGCCTGCTTACTGCTGCATTGGTAATATGTAGTTTACGATAAGTAATATTTAATTTTAACTGCCTGTTTTCATTCTTCATTATTTCGGTAAAGAAATTATAATTATCGCTTTTATCTGCCTGTATTAATTTAGTTTGCTGGGGTAATAAATCGCTCCTTGTAAAATATGAAATACCCCATTTATTTAATTTTTCGGGATTAGATTTTACATATAGTTGCCAAATATTAAATGCAAAACTAAATGGCGATAAAGTATCTGTTATTTTATTACGCTGTTTATTATTTTCGCTGCTGTAATTTAAACCAACCTGTGATTTTTTAAACTTAGTTAACTCCTTACTGATATCAAAAGTTGGCCTCAGGTAAATTCCATCCTGTGCCTGGTTGTTGGTTGTTGTTATACTTACCTTATTGGTAAACTTCCAGCCTTTAATTGAGGTATAGTTTTCCAATTGCTGGCGTAAGCCGCTAAAATTATCACTGCGTTTGTAGCTGATAATTTCATAGCCATAAAAGTTGCCTTTAGTATCTGCAATTTTTAAAGAACCATTAGTTATGTGTTCATCTGCTTTAGAGATTTCATAAGGCAAACTCCAGTCCCGTAAATATTCCACATTACGCAAACGTTCCAAAGGTTTAAACCTGCTTTGCACCAACTCGTAACCAATATTTGTTTGCAGAAGCATCTTTGTATTAAACAATTTAATTTTTGTATCGCTGTTTTGATATTGAATTTTGGCAGCATAGCCCTTATCATTGGCTTTATCCTTTATTGAAAAAAGATTGATATCGTAATTACTAACCGCTCCTTCAATTTTAATTTTAGATTTAGGAGAAAGAATATATTCGCCGCCAATGGTAATTACCTGCTGTTTTTTTGGCGATACCAATAAAAGTACCGGTGCCCAATCCCCTCTTTTAGCGTTGTTAACATCAGGTGCCACCCAGCCAAATACTTTTCCGTTTACTGCATTTTGTAAAGGCATATAATTTCCTTTACCCGGACCCACATAAGTAAAAGAAAGGCTGTACAAAAAATCATTGGGATTGGTGGAAAAAACATAAATGGAATCATGCAGATTAGTGTTATAAAGGGTATCAATTTTTTTATACAAAATTTTATCAATAGAAAAAGTATCCCGCTGGGCATTTTCATAAAATGCAGTATCAATACCATCGCCTGCATTTGCCAAAAATTGTTTTTGTTTACTATCCAGCACCTGGTTAATGGAAGAGTTTTTTGAATCTGAATTACTGAATGCCCCGATACTTAGAATAAATTTATTATTAAAATTCAATTCGTTGCTGGCAAATACCTGTGCATTTAAAAAATTACGGTCGGAATATTCAAATTCAATTTGTATCCTTTTATCTTTTGTAATTAAGTTCTTTTGTGTAAAGGTTATTTCAGCAGTATTGTAATTAATAATATAATCCTGGTCTTCGCCTCGTTGCAATAACTGGCCGTCAATAAAAACTCTTTCTGTTCCTGCAAGTATTACAAAATACACTTCGTAATTGGCTCCTTGCAAGCGGTAAGGCCCCTGGTTACCTTCTACAGGGGTTAGAATGTTACGTGTAAATTTACCTTTAGCTACAGCACCACTTACCAATAATGAATTAGAAATTTTTTTGTTGATCTTATTTTCAGTTAAAAAAGAAACTCCCTGTAAACGTTTATAAAAATTAAGAAAATAATTTTTGTTTTGTCGTATATCAATATCGCCAAAATTGGCTTGCCACCCTTTTTTCTTTACCTGCAAATAAATTTTGTCAAAATCTCTCAGATCCTGTGTGTTGCCATCTGGTTGAATAGGAATATTATTATCGGTTATTGCTGCAGTCAACTCCAAACTATCACCAATAAAACCATTCAGTTGCAGATTAAGGCTGGAGTTTACCACTGCATCCTGGCTGTTGCCAAATGAAATGCCACGGCCAAAACTACCCTCCGATTTTACAGTTCCAAAATCAAATAAAGGGTTACTGCTTTGCTTATTGTTCAGATTAAAAGTTACAGGATTATTATTAATAAAATTGTACCGGATACTATCAAAATTAAAATGCTTTACCACTGCATTCAGTTTAAAAGGAAAAACACGGTAAGTAATCCAAACCATCTGTATTGATGGCTTTTGTAACCAGGTAAGGGTACCGTTAACTTCATCCACTTTATAATGGGCAGCTGGTATATTAGCCACATTTACTGAATTGGGAACAATACTCAGGGTATCTAATTTTATAACATTTCCTTCAACTGTAAAAAGCTTTTTGCGAAGGTTTGACAGAGAAGCAGGCTTTTGTGCATACAATACCTGCACAAATAAAATC
>JAYSTT010000035.1:0-1843 GCA_043719495.1 Ferruginibacter sp.
ATGTTAGGAGCCTTATGCCTGGGAGATATTGGTGTTCATTTTCCGGACACGGATATATTGTATAAAAATATTGACAGTAAAATTCTTTTGACAAAAAGTTTTAATCTAATAAAAGAAAAGGGGTATAAAATTGTAAATATCGATTCTACTCTTTGTTTGCAGGAACCTAAAATAAAGCCCTATGTTTTGCAAATGCAGCAGGTAATTTCTACAATATTAGAATTAACTGTTGATGATGTTTCAATAAAAGCAACTACAACAGAAACCATGGGTTTTGTTGGCAGGGGAGAGGGCCTAATAGCTTATGCGACAATATTACTCAGCAAACAAACCATAGGGTAGAAATTTTTTATTTCTCCTTTAGATTTATACAAGTTATATATAATAACGTTAGTTGTTTTTATAAATTTTGACTGTAATTTGAAATGTTTAGCGGTACTATTTTTATACTCATTATCACAAAAGTATAAAACCGCAATTAATTATCTTCCTGTATCTGTACCTTTGCGGCAATGCAAAATATATCAATCAATATAATTAATAAATCTACCAACCCATTGCCTTCTTATGCAACTGGTGGATCTGCAGGGATGGACTTAAGAGCGAATTTAGAAAATCCTTTGGTATTACAACCATTAGAACGCTATCTTACCCCAACAGGATTGTTTATAGAACTGCCAGATGGGTACGAAGCTCAGATAAGGCCAAGGAGTGGATTAGCAATAAAACAAGGAATTACCTGTTTAAATTCTCCGGGAACAGTGGACAGTGATTACAGGGGTGAGCTAAAAGTAATACTGATAAATCTCAGTAATGAAGCACAGGTAATTAATAATGGCGACCGTATTGCACAAATAATTATTGCAAAAACTGAAAAGGCTGATTTTAAATTGGTACAGCAATTGAATAGTTCCACAAGGGGAGAAGGCGGTTTTGGCCACACAGGAATAAAATAAAAAATTAGCCTGATAAAAACATACAAACAGTAATGAAGAATTTAATTAGTATTTGTTTAGCAATAATTATAATGTTATCAACACATAGTTGCCGCACCACAAAACAAATTAATAAAGTTATTGCCCCCAAAGATTCAACAGTAATTGCTCCACCCAATGAATCTGTTGCGGATTCTTTAAAAATGATTAACGAAACAATGGGCAGGTTACGCAGCCATTATATTAATTACAATACTTTTAACGCTAAAATAAAAGTAGAATATGAAGACAGTAAAGGAAAAAAACCGGACATATTAGCAGTAGTTAGAATTATAAAAGACAGTGCAATCTGGGTGTCATTATCTGCAAGTATCCTTAATGTGGAAGTTTACAGGATGCTTATAACAAAAGACAGCGTTATTTTAATGAATACAAGGGAAAAAGAAGTGCAATACCGTTCGTTAGATTATTTGCAGGAAGTAACCCAAATACCGTTTGATTATAAAACCATACAAGACTTGTTAGTGGGAAACCCCATCTTTTTCGACACCACAGTTGTTTCTTTTAAAAAGGCAGACAACAAAGTACTGGTATTTACAATTGGTGAATTCTTTAAACACCTGCTTACACTTTCTGCAGATAATAATTTACTGCTGCACAGTAAACTTGATGATGTGGATATAAATCGAAACAGAACTGCGGATATTACTTACGACGATTTTGAAAATAAAAACGGAATTGATTTTTCAACATATAGAGAAATAACTGTTTCAGAAAAAAATAAACTGGATATAAGGCTTAAGTATAAACAATATGAGTTTAACAAAGAATTATCAGTTTTATTCAAGGTATCTAAAAATTATAAACGCTTATGAGCGTTATTTTTAATTATATACAGGGTGTGGGTT
>JAYSTT010000341.1:0-3227 GCA_043719495.1 Ferruginibacter sp.
CATCAGAAAATAAATACAAATTGTATTTTAAGATCAATTCTTTTAATTGTTCCATTTCTGATCTGCTGTACAAATAACCAGTTGGATTATTTGGATTGCATATAACAATTGCTTTTGTCTTTGAAGTGATCTTTGCTTCAAAATCGGCAATTGGTGGTAGCGCAAAACCATTTTCAATGGAGGAAGTGATTGGAACAACTGTTACTCCAGCAGCTACAGCAAAACCATTATAGTTTGCATAAAAAGGTTCGGGAATAATTACTTCATCGCCAGCATCCATACAAGCCATAAAACCAAAAATAATGGCTTCGCTTCCACCGGTTGTTATAATAATTTGTTCGTGAGTTACATTAATCCCTACTTTTTTATAATACTGTACTAATTTTTTGCGGTAGCTTTCATTTCCTGCACTATGGCTGTATTCCAAAACTTTAAAGTCGGCATGCCTCACCGCATCTAAACATTGTTTGGGAGTTTCAATATCGGGCTGGCCAATATTTAAGTGATACACTTTAACACCTTTCTTTTTTGCCGCTTCGGCATAAGGCACCAACTTACGAATGGGAGAAGCCGGCATTTGTAGGCCACGTTTACTGATTGTTAGCATAAAGCAAATATAGCCCCTGTCCCCTAAAGAGGAACTTAGAATGTTACATTTTTTGTTAACTATTTCAGTTTGCCGGTTTCAGTAATTTAAAAAGGGAAGGGCATTAAGTGTTAAGTTTGCAGATGCAAATTTTTGAAACTACCAGCCGTATTATAATTACCTGCAGCAACCGCCTTTCGCCGTTTTTACAAATGGAAGTGGAGGCTTTAGGTTTTAAGCTCGAACGTATTTTTAAAACGGGAGTGGAGTTAAAAGGAAATCTTTTAGATTGTATTAAACTGAATTTAAATTTACGCTGCGCCAGCCAGGTTTTATTTTCGATTAAAGAATTTACTGCAGTTAATGCAGATGCATTATATAAAACTTTACTTGATTTTGAATGGGAAAATATTATTCCGGCTGAAGGTTATTTTAGTATTACCAGTAATGTAGATAATGAAACCATCACCAATAATTTGTTTGCCAATGTAAAAGTAAAAGATGCTATTGTTGATAGGTTTAGAAACAAAACCGGGCAGCGCCCCAACAGTGGCCCGGAGTTAAATCAAACGGTTATTCATTTATACTGGAAAGAAGAAATTGCAGAATTATTTATTGATACTTCGGGAGAAACTTTATCTAAACATGGGTACCGAAAAATTCCGGGAAAAGCACCCATGCTGGAAAGCCTTGCTGCTGCAACGCTACTGGCCACAAACTGGGATAAAAAATCAGCATTTATAAATCCTATGTGCGGCTCAGCTACAGTTGCTATTGAAGCTGCCTTGCTGGCTACTAAAAGAAAACCGGGTTTATTACGGCTTAATTATGCTTTTATGCATTTGGTAAATTATGAGGAGCAATTTTATTTTGATGAGTTTAAAAAATTAGAACAACAGGTTATTGATGTGCCGGGTTTAATAATTATTGCAACAGATATCAGTGAAGATGCGATTAACATTTCAAAAATAAATGCAGGCATTGCAGGCGTGGAAGAAATGATTGAATTTGGCGTGTGTGATTTTGAAGAAACCAAACTTTTCGAAAATGAAAATGGCGTAGTATATTTTAACCCCGAGTACGGCGACCGCTTAGGTGTGGAAGCCGAACTGGAAATTACCTACAAACGCATAGGCGATTTTTTAAAAAAGAAGTGCAAAGGCTATACCGGATATATTTTTACAGGTAATTTAGAACTGGCGAAAAAGATTGGATTGAAACCTAAACGAAGGATTGAATTTTATACGAGTAAGATTGATTGCCGGTTGCTGGAGTATGAGTTGTATGATGGAAGCAGGGAGAAGTAAGTAGAGGTTAAAATTTGTAAACTACTTTATATAATTCTTGTAAAGGTGATTCACCTTTTAAACCATAATCGCTTATAACGAATTTTTTCTTGCTGGTATATATTGTTGTTGTTGAAGTTGGCTGATCAGTACTTTGAACCTTGTATTCCTTTTTAAGTTTTTCTAAATCAGAATCTATTAAAATTTGTAGAATTTTTTTTAATTCATCTTTACTTAAAGAGTAAGCAGAATCTTTATATGCTGGATTGTAAAATGATTTTTTACAAATACTTGAGTCTTTCTGAAAATCTATATAAGCAATTATAGAAGGGAAATCATCAGATTCAACTCCAAATGCACTTAAATTCATTTCAATTTTTGCAATAGAATATTTTAATGGGCTTTCAGTTGAAATGTTATTCCAGCCGGAACTAAAAAAACTAAAACCTACAATAATTATAAAATATAGTCTCAGGGGCATCATAAGAATTTTAATACATTTAATATTCCAAAGCTTTCTACTCACTCACTCCTTATTCCTAATATACACCAATTTTATCCCCGCCTTATCCGTTTCTCTCTTATCAATTTCAAATTGAGGAAGTGATTTTATTAAAGGGGTGAGTTTTTGAAAACCATAATTCCTCGGATCAAAGTTGGGTTGTTTTTTCAGTACTAAATTTCCAACATCACCCAAAAAAGCCCAGCCGTTTTCATCAGCCAGATCATTAATAGTATGTGCAATTAATTTTAGGGTTTCTTTATTCAGCTTATCTACTAATGCCTTTGGTTTTGGGTTGCTGGTTTTTGTTTTAACGGTACTGGTTTCTTCAGGTTCTGCATCAAATACCGGGATAATTTCCATGTAGATGAATTTATCACAAGCCACAATAAAAGGATTGGGTGTTTTCTTTTGGCCGATGCCAAACACTTTCATACCGGCTTCTCTTAGTCTTGTTGCGAGGCGTGTAAAATCACTATCACTGCTTACTATACAAAAGCCATCCACCTTGCCGGAGTATAAAATATCCATGGCATCAATGATCAATGCACTGTCGCTGCTGTTTTTTCCGCTGGTATAACTGTATTGCTGAATGGGCGTAATGGCATTTTCCAACAGCACATTTTTCCAGCCCGAGATAGTAGGCTTTGTCCAGTCGCCATAAATTCTTTTAAAAGTTGGCGTGCCGTATTTAGCAATTTCTTCCATCACGCCTTTTACATTGCTGTAGGGCACATTATCGGCATCAATCAACACTGCCAGACGAATATCTTTTTGTATTTCCATGTTTTTTTATTCCATACAATATAACCATTTTTGCTGACAGTATTTAACGAACTGAAATTTCAAACAA
>JAYSTT010000342.1:0-7802 GCA_043719495.1 Ferruginibacter sp.
TTGGCACCAACACCACCAATGGGGTGGAATAGCTGGAACGCATTTGAAGTAAATATTGACGAAGCAAAAATTAAACAGATAGCCGATGTCATGGTAAGCACCGGAATGAGGGATGCCGGTTATGAGTACCTGGTGATTGATGATGCCTGGATGGCAGCAGAACGGGATAGTCTTGGAAACCTGGTAGCAAACCCTAAAAAATTTCCCGGTGGAATGAAAGCCATCGGAGACTATATCCACAGCAAAGGATTAAAATTTGGTATTTATGAATGCCGGGGATATTTAACCTGTCAGAAATTACCCGGAAGTTTTCAGCATGAACAGGCAGACATGAATTCTTTTGCGTCATGGGGTGTTGATTATATCAAACTGGATGCATGTTTTGCTGAAAAAAACGGCAGACTTTCGACGGAAGATTTTATAATTTACAGCAATTGTATAAAGAATACGGGCAGGCCAATATTATTGAGCATTTCAGATTTTGGCATGGGCGCATGGGCTTGGGGAGGAAAGGAATATGCACAGTTATGGCGGACTTCGTTTGATATTTACCCCTTTATGGAATCTGTGTATGAGCATGCAAATTCTTCTGGAGGTGCTGGTTCCATACATCCTGCCTTCAATGGATTGTGGCAGTTTGCTGGCCCCGGTCATTGGAACGATCCGGATTTACTGGAGGTGGGCAATCTTAAAAATGAAGTTGAAGACAAAGCTCATTTTAGTCTTTGGAGTATTTTGGCGGCACCTTTAATGGCCAGTAACGATTTACGATTAATGAGCGAACCAACCAGAAAAATTATTACTGCACCAGAAATTATTGCTGTAAACCAGGATGCAAGGGGGCACCAGGGATTTAAAATAACAGAAAGAGACAGCACAGAAGTATATGCCAAACCACTTGCTGATGGAACAGTAGCCGTTTTAATCCTCAACAAAGGAACCGCTCCCCAAAAAATAAAAGTAAACTGGAGTAAACTTGGCTTAAGTGGAAAACAAAAAGTAAGGGATTTATGGCAACAAAAAGATATTGGATTTTTCGACAATAATTTTATCTCAAATAGTCTTTTTAAAGATGAAGTACTTTTTATAAAAGTTGGCACATCTGGTTCGCCTCCGGTGCCAGGACCACTACCGCTTCCCCTTAATAAATACACCATAACCAACAATGGAACTACCTATCTTTCCGATTTATTTTATATCATGAAGTCTGGCGAAGCACCCGTTTATAATAAGAGTTATATGAAGCATCCCATTTCTATTAATGGTATAAAATATCACAAAGGATTGGGGTGCAAAAGCAAAACACAGATCATGTTTAAACTGGATGGTAAAGCAACAAGATTAAAGGCAGATGTAGGTTTGGACGATTCCTATTCAGGAAAGGAGACAGGTATTTTTACAATATATAATGAGGATTTTTTTGGCGATAAAGTTCTTTTTGATAGTAAAAAAATGAATAAAAAGTCTAAGACTATTTCTATAGATATAGATGTAAAAGGACTCAAATTTATCTTACTGGATTTCTCAGGAAATGAAGTGATAGGCAATTGGGGCAATATCAGGGTAGAAAGTTTGTAACGGGAATGGGGCCGTAATAAAATATATTTCTTCCATAAAATATTTATAAAATAACACAAATAAAAAAAGAATGGACAAAGGAAAAATAGTAAGAAAATTGTTACTCTTTATTAGCATCGTTTTAAGTATTGTAGCCTACGGTCAGCCGAACAATACTTCCCTTTCCCTCGAAGATATTTATACCAACCACACATATAGCCAGAGATACTTTGGCCCTGTGCGATGGATGAAAGATAACCAGGGATATTCTACGCTGGAAACAAATAAAGATTTGGGAGGCACTGATATTGTTCGGTACAATGCACAATCCGGAGAAAGAACTGTGTTGGTTTCTGCAAAACAACTTACGCCTTTAGGGCAATCGAAACCTTTGAATATTGATAACTACAATTGGTCGGAGGATGACAGCAAACTATTAATATTTACCAATACAAAAAAAGTATGGCGATATAATACCAGGGGCGATTACTGGGTGCTGAACCTTACAACCGGCAGCCTACAGCAATTGGGTAAATCAATGGAAAGCAGCACCATGATGTTTGCGAAATTTTCTCCTGATGCAACAAGAGTAGGTTATGTAAGTAAGCTGAATATTTATGTGGAAGATCTTGCAACAAACCTGGTACAACAGATAACGCATGACGGTGGAGATAATATTGTTAATGGAACATTTGATTGGGTGTATGAAGAAGAGCTGGACTGTAGGGATGGCTTCCGATGGAGCCCGGACGGGAAAAATATAGCTTACTGGCAGTCTGATACAAAAGGGATTGGCACGTTTTATCTTATTGATAATATTGACTCCAATTATTCACGCCCTATTCCATTGCCCTATCCCAAAGTGGGAACACCTTTATCCGCAGTTAAAATAGGAGTGGTGGCTGCAAATGGTGGAGCAACCCGTTGGTTTGATATCCCAGGCGAACCCCATGACCATTATCTTGCCAGAATGGATTTCATTCCATCTTCAAGCGAAGTAATGATCCAGCAATTAAACCGGCTTCAGAATACAAACAAAATATGGATAGGAAATATTGAAACTATGACCGTTAAAAACATTATGACGGAGACAGACAAGGCTTTTCTTGATGTACACGATGATACCCGCTGGATTGATCATGAAAAATATTTTACCTGGACCAGTGAACGGGATGGATGGAATCATTTATACAAGGTTTCCCGTGATGGAAAAGAAATTAAATTAATAACGAAAGGGGATTTTGATGTAGTGCAAATCAATTGTATTGATCCCAAAAATGGGTATGTTTATTATATTGCTTCTCCCCAAAATTATACCCAACGATATCTTTTCAGAAGCAGGATAGATGGTACTGGTAAAGCCGAGCAGGTAACACCGGCAACAATGGCGGGCCAAAGCAGTTACCAAATGTCAGACGATGCAAAATGGGTCATTCAAACATTTCAAAATGTTACTACTCCATTGATGATATCCCTTGTAAGTTTGCCTGCTCACAAACAAATAAGAGAATTGGAAAATAATCATTCGCTAAAGGAAAAATATGATAAACTTGGGTTGAACAAAAAGGAGTTTTTTAAAGTGGATATAGGCGATGTCTCACTTGATGCCTGGATGATAAAGCCTATTGGTTTTAATGCTGCAAAAAAATATCCTTTACTTTTCTATGTATACGGAGAGCCGGCTGGCTCTACAGTTCAGGATGTTTGGGAGGGAGGCGACCTCTGGCACCAGTATATGGCACAGCAGGGTTTTATAGTGATAAGTATTGATAACAGGGGAACCAAAACACCAAGGGGAAAAGAATGGCGTAATGCTATTTACCGGCAGATTGGAATACTTGCTTCAGAGGATCAAAGTAAGGCTGCACTTAAAATATTCAGCATGTTTTCATTTATAGATTCTTCCAGGGTCGGCATTTGGGGATGGAGCGGCGGCGGCCAGATGACGCTCAATTGCATGTTCCGTTACCCGGGCATTTATAAAACAGGATTGGCTGTTTCATTCGTTTCAGACCAGAAACTGTATGATGCTACTTATCAGGAACGGTACATGGGTTTACTAAGCGATAATGCAAAAGGGTATCGGGATGGTTCACCCATAAATTATGCTAAAAATTTGCAGGGTAAGTTAATGATAATCCATGGCACTGGGGATGACAATGTACATTATCAAAGTTTTGAAATGCTGGTGAATGAATTGATAAAAGACAACAAACTTTTTTATATGATGTCTTATCCCATGCGTTCGCATAGCATTAATGAAAGGGCAAATACTTCGCTGCACCTGCGCCGCACTATGGAAAAATTTTGGAAGGATAACTTATAATTTGTAACTTATAAGAAAAAAATTATGGAAAATTATCCCAGTATTTTTAATGATGTCATTGGCCCGGTAATGCGTGGCCCGTCCAGTTCCCATTGCGCCGCTTCATTAAGGATTGGCAGATTGTGCAGGGACTTAATGGATGGGCAACTGAATCATATTTTAATTGAGTTTGATCCCACTGGTTCTCTTGCTACAACGCATAAAAGCCAGGGTTCGGATATGGGATTGTTTGGAGGTTTTCTTGGGTGGGAAGCGTATGATGAACGCCTGCCACAATCAGAAAAATTTATTGATATGGCAGGCATCAAAATAGAAATTGAAATTTTGGATATTGGGGCTAAGCATCCTAATACCTATCAGCTCACCTTAAATAATCAACAGGAATGTCATCGGCTAACGGCCATTTCTACCGGAGGCGGAATGATTGAAGTAATTGAAATAGACAGGTTAAAAGTTTCTATGGCCGGTGATTTTTTTGAAACACTTATTTATTGTGATAACGCAGATAAAGTGATTGCCTACATAAATAAAGTAGTTGATTTTGACGAAATTATCTGGCACCAGGGGGACATATCTTTTATTCAAATTAAAGCGCAGCAATTTCCCGCAGAAACTTTTTGTCAGGAATTATTGGCAATGGAGGAAGTAAAGTATATTAAAAAGCTATCTCCGGTTTTGCCCGTTATGTCGAGGAAAGATCTTCAGGTACCTTTTATAACCTGTGAAGAAATGCTTGCTTATAACCAGGAAAAAAATCTTGCATTATGGGAGTTGGCAGTTGCATACGAAAGTGCAAGAGGCAATATTTCAAAGGAGGAAGTATTTGAAAAAATGCGGGCTATTGTGCGGATAATGGATAACTCTATTCAACTGGGGTTAAAAGGGACAAAGTATGAAGACCGGATACTGGGAAGCCAGTCTGTGCAATTAAAAGAACAAATGGACAACAATCGGTTAATGGGCGGTGATGCCAATAACCGTATTATAATGTATGTATCGGCAATGATGGAAGTTAAAAGCTCCATGGGCGTAATAGTTGCCGCCCCTACAGCAGGTTCTTGTGGCGCTTTACCAGGCGCAATAATTGGCATGGCGGCATCTTTAAATTTATCAGAAAATGAAATGGTAAAAGCCATGCTTGGCGCTGGTTTGATAGGGGTTTTTATAGCCGCCCATGCAACGTTTGCTGCTGAAGTAGGCGGCTGTATGGCCGAATGTGGCTCCGGCTCCGGCATGGCTGCTGCGGCGCTGGTTGGTATGGCAAAAGGTACATTGCATCAATCCCTTGCTGCTGCTTCGCTGGCACTTCAAAATACGTTGGGGTTAATCTGTGATCCAATCGGCAATAGGGTAGAAGCTCCCTGCCTTGGCAGAAATGTAATGGCTGCAACTAATGCAGTTTCCTGTGCTAATATGGCTTTATCGGATTACAATCATCTTATCCCATTAGATGAGGTGATTGAAACCATGCAGCAGGTGGGCAATGAGATTCATCACACGTTGCGGTGTACCAATCTTGGCGGGCTTTCTGTTACCAAAGCTGCCAAAGAAATTGAAGGGAAACTCAATGAGCAACCGCAATCATTTTTTAAAATTTGCTAAACTAAAAAAGGATGTTTGACAAGCATATTTATATTGAAAGAAGGCACAAATTAAAACTAACTGTAGGCAGTGGGATAATATTATTACTGGGAAATGAGGAGAGCAGCATGAACTATACCGATAACCTGTATCACTTTCGGCAGGACAGTACTTTTTTATATTTTTTTGGCATTGACAGGCCGGGGTTAATGGCTTTGATTGACATTGATTCAGATATGGAAATGATGTTTGGAAATGACCTTACCATTGAAGAAATGGTTTGGACAGGTTACCAGCAGCCGCTTGCAGCCCAGGCAGAAAGTACCGGTATCAGCACGGTTAAAAACCTGGGTAAGCTGCAGGAAATAATTAAACAGGTTGTCGGACAAAATAAAAAGATTCATTTCTTACCTCCGTACAGGCCCGAACAGGTGCAAAGATTAAGTGCGCTATTGGGTACAAATGCGGCTGCCTTGCCTTCCATGGTTTCTGTACAATTAATAAAAGCAATCATCGCTCAAAGATCAATTAAGAATACAGCCGAAGTGGCAGAAATTGAAAAGGCGGTAAATACCACCATTGATATGCAGTTGGAGGCGATGCGGTATGCAAAAGAAGGAATGACAGAAGCCGAAGTTGCGGGCAAGATACATGGGCTGGCTATTTCAGCAGGCGGCAATCTTTCTTTTCCCACTATCCTCACCGTTAATGGCCAGATATTGCACAATCATTACGGCAGTAATATACTACGCAACGGCCAACTGGTTTTGTGCGATTGTGGCGCTGAAACAAACATGCATTATGCCGGCGACCTTACCCGTACTTTTCCCGTAAGCAACTCTTTTTCCACCATCCAAAAAGAAATCTATGCGTTGGTTTTAAATACCCTGCAGGCTGCAGCAGGCTTATTGAAACCGGGCATTTTATACAAAGAGGTGCATCTTTTTGCCTGCGAAAAACTGGTGGAAGGCCTGCAGCAATTTGGCCTGATGAAAGGTGATGTAAAAGAGGCGGTTGCAGAAGGCGCCCATGCACTTTTTTTTCCTTGCGGCCTGGGACACATGATGGGACTGGATACGCATGATATGGAAAACCTGGGCGAGCAATACGTGGGCTATACCGATGAATTAAAAAAGAGTACCCAGTTTGGTTTAAAATCCTTGCGGTTGGGAAAAGCATTGGAAGAAGGTTTTGTGTTAACTGTAGAGCCTGGATTGTATTTTATTCCTGAACTCATTGACCAGTGGGAAGCAGAAAAAAAGTTCACCCGTTTTATCAACTATGATAAGCTAAGCCCCTATAAAACTTTAAGCGGCATCCGGCTGGAAGATGATTACCTCATCACTAAAAATGGTTGCCGGTTATTGGGAAAACAATTGCCGAAATCGCCAGAAGAAATCGAATCATTCAGGGTATAATCTTTCATGTAAAAATAAACAATCTCACACTATTGGCACTGTTGAAATACTAAACAATCAGATAGCTTGCCGGTTGAAATGAAGCTTATTTTTTTGATTAATTTTTTGGTGATAATACATTTTTAAAATATTAATATGAATAAAATGAATGGACAATTTAAATTTATTGGTTTAATATCCGTGTTAGCATGGGTGAATTTTTCATGCTTTAATTTGTATGCTCAGGAAAGGGAAGTTCCGTACACCCCAAAGCCTTGGGTACCCAAAGTCTGGATTTCCGAACCGCCGGTAAATTGCCACTTTAAAATTTCCTCCGATATAGCTGCAATAGCATTTACCCGAAAGTATATAAGTTATACTGATGCAGATACATGGTATCCTTCCTGGGCATCTGATGGTAATATGTATAGTGGCTGGACGGACGGTGAAATAATTCTTGAAAGTTGTCAATCTGGTGGGAAAAATAAAGCACACACAGGCAGTGCAAAAATTGTTGGCGACGATCCGTTAAATCTGCAGGTTACTTCGCTGGGAACTGAATCTGCATCAGCCTTACCCTATAGTGGTAGATACCCTTGTGCTAACCTGGTGTATAATGGTATCTGGTATTATGGTACCTACGGAATTGATTTTGACCCTAAGCCGGAAAATATAAAATATAGCTGGGCAATATGCGGTCCTATGCCGGGTTTTAGAGTTTCAGCTGATTATGGAAAAACATGGAAACCCTGTCCTTTTACACTGGACAATCCTTTGTTCCCTGAATCAGGAAAAAATGGACAGCAGGTAAAATTAGGAACGCCTCACTTTGTTGATTTTGGGAAGAACCTGGAAAATTCACCAGATGGAATGGCTTATCTGGTAGGGCATGGAGCCCTGGATATTGACCCATTTCCACGCATTGCAGACAATAGTTGGAT
>JAYSTT010000343.1:0-3202 GCA_043719495.1 Ferruginibacter sp.
TTGCCTGTGTATATATTACGACACAAAACATAGATTCTTCAGTTGCAGTTTATGAAAAACTTGGCTTCTCTAAAATAGCATCCAATGATTTTCCAACACCATGGTCTCAAGTAAGTGATGGCAGCCTTCTTATAATGCTAAGGAAAGATGTTACTCCCTATATTGGACTTACTTATTATGTTACTGAAATTGAGAAAACAGTTGAACAGTTAGAGAAAGACAGTGTTGTTTTCTTCCAAAAACCAAAAGAGGGTGATCCAATAAAGCGCTATTATATTAAAAGCCCTGATGGTTTTACTATTGTGCTTTCAAATAACCTTGGAGGGTTTATAAAACCAACAGGGATAACAATGCTGAGCATGAAACCTACAGACTTTGATATAGCAGAAAAATATCCAAATAAAAAATGTGGAGTTTTTGGAGAATTTGCACAGCCAGTAAATGATATTAAATTATCAGTTGCTTTTTGGAAAAAGTTAGGTTTCATAGCAAAAACAGAAATGAAAGAACCGTATCCTCATATAATACTTTCTGATGGACTTATGATAATTGGTCTTCATCAGACAAAACATTTTACATTTCCTGCTGTAACTTATTTTGGTTTAAATACTGACAAAAGAGTACAGCAACTTAAAGATATTGGACTGCAAAATATTAGTGAATTTTTAGGGAAAAATAATGTTGTTATTAAGACATGGGAAGGACAGCATTTCTTTATTTTTTCATTAGGTATGTGAATTGGAAAAATTTTAAACTATATAATAGAAGCATAAGAAAAACTACACACAACACAAACTGCGCAATTAAATTAACCCTCTAAAATTTACGAAAATGAATTTAAAAATAATTAATGAACCACTAAGATTAGATATTTATGGCTTTTCAGGGATTGCTCTAAATAACGATTATTCTGGAACAGCCTTTAAATTGATGGATAAAATGTGGCAGACAGTTAAATCGACTAACTTGAAAGTAACCGCAAAACAAGGACATTTATATTATGACAGATATCAAAACCTTATTGCTAAGGAATAAAGCGACTATAGTTTACAGTATCAGTTTGGCTTTGCTGCTGTTTCTTCTCAAATGGTTAGAACTTCGTTTTATAATATTTGACTATTCCTTTGAGATCTACATCGGGTTTATTGCGGTTATTTTTACTGCATTAGGTATATGGCTTGCCTTAAAACTTTCAAAACCAAAAATTGAAACTGTAGTGGTAGAAAAAGAAGTGTACATAAACAGCAATGAAAATTTTGTTCTGAATACATCACTTATCTCCCAACTTGAACTAAGCAAAAGGGAGATGGAAATATTGGGTTTATTGGCACAGGGACACAGCAACCAGGAAATTGCCACAACACTTTTCGTTTCATTAAGCACAGTTAAAACACACCTTCAAAATCTTTTTGAAAAGTTAGAGGTGAAAAGACGGACACAGGCAGTTGAAAAGGCAAAAAGGTTACATCTCATCCCTTAAAAACGGCATACTTTGGTATGAAAATAAGCAGTACAGCAGAAAAATAGCCGAAAGTATGACCGGAAAAAGCTGAGCAATAGCCATATTTGCAGCAACAAAAAATAAAAAATGAAAAAGAATATTATCATCTACGGACTCATAGCAGGCATTGTTGTTACTGTTTTAATGCTGTCTAGTGTAAACTATTTAAGCCATTGTGAAGGCAATGTTGATTATAACACCAGCATGCTCATTGGGTATGCTTCCATGCTCCTCGCCTTTTCGCTGGTGTTTGTTGGCATTCGCAATTACAGAAATAAATTCAATGGCGGCGTTATCAGTTTTGGCAAAGCATTTAAAATAGGGATCATGATGGTTTTAATAGCTTCCACCATTTATGTTGTTGCCTGGCTGATTGACTACTATTTTTTCATACCCGATTTTATGGAAAAATATTCAGCACACATGCTTGACGAACTGAAAGCAAGCGGAGCAAGCCAGATAGAAATAGAAAAGCAAACAAAAGATATGGCAAACTTTGCTGTGATGTTTAAAAATCCATTCTTTAATGCAATGATGACTTACGTGGAAATTTTACCAGTCGGGTTGATTGTAACGCTTATCAGTTCATTTATTTTAAAAAGAAAAGCAGTAAAAAAATTAAACTGAATAATAACATGGTAATGAAAAGAATGTTATTGACGATAACACTAATTGCTACTTCGTTTCTAATAGGTTTCGCTTTTAAGACAATAATATCTAACTAAAAAAATGAAAAAATGAAAAAAGTAACAGGAATAGGCGGTATTTTCTTTAAATGTAAAGATCTCAACGCAGTTAACGAATGGTATAAAACACACCTTGGGTTTGACAGCAGTCCATATGGCACAAGCTTTGAATGGCGGCAGATGGATGACAGCACAAAAAAGGGACTTACCCAGTGGAACCCTTTTGCAGAAAACACAAAATATTTTGCGCCTTCAACAAAAGACTTTATGATAAACTATAGAGTAGAGAATTTAGAAGCTCTTGTAGAGCAACTTAAAAATGAAGGAGTAACCCTTGTGGACAAAATTGAGGATTCTGATTATGGAAAATTTGTTCATATTTTAGACATTGAAGGAAATAAAATTCAATTGTGGGAGCCTAAAGATTAAAATATGATTAAATTGTTGGTAGCTGAACGAAGTAAATAACTAAAAAGCCTATCGCTAGTATTGGGTTTTGTGCAAGTGTGGTTTAACATACAAACATCAGCCAATTGCAAATCCAAGTTAGTGGTTCGGGCTTGACAAGTAACTTTCAACTTAAGTTCTTAATTTAAACAATATATTTTCAATCAGCAGCGGTTGTGAGCGGACGGATTTCTAATTCCACCTACAAAAAGCCATGCTCGCTAGCGGTAAACGTAGTACACTACACATCAAACAATAAACATTAAGACTAAATGAAAAAAACGAGTTTAATTATTTTAGCCATTGCGATATCATTCTGTTTTGGTTTTGCATTTAAGTCATTAATCGTAAATCAATCCAACAACAAAACAACATTGAAAAAAGTAACAGGCATTGGAGGTATTTTTTTTAAGTGTAAAGATCCAAAAAGAATGAGAGAATGGTATGAAACCAATCTCGGTATGAATACTAATCAGTATGGGGCAGTATTTGAATGGTGGCAAGGTGCGGATAGCACTAAAAAAGGATTTACACAATGGAGTCCGTTTAATGAAAAAACGAAATACTT
>JAYSTT010000344.1:0-7764 GCA_043719495.1 Ferruginibacter sp.
GCAGAGCTTAAAGCAAGTTTTGGTTTTGTAATTCTTATTTCTGTTTTAATTGATATTGGTGCTCAACTGAATATCTGGCGCATCATCAGCATCAGTAAATTATATGCACAGGATGTTGCCAATAAGGTTTTACCGGGTTCAGGGTATGTTTTATCTGTACTGATAATTATTGGCGGTATTGCATTTAATATTGGCAATATTGCAGGAGCAGGGCTTGGCCTTAAAGTTTTAACTGGCTGCAGTGTGCAAACAGGCGCTGTAATAAGTTGTATTATTGCCGTTATCATTTTTATTTTTAAAGAAGCAGGTAAAGCAATTGATTTTTTTGCAAAGCTCCTTGGCTTTATAATGATAGCATTAACACTTTATGTTGCTTTTCAATCGCATCCACCAATGGCCGAGGCAATAGCAAAAACTTTTATACCTGATAAAATAAATGAAACTATCATTCTAACCATTGTTGGAGGAACGGTAGGAGGTTATATTAGTTTTGCAGGAGCACACCGTTTACTGGAGGCTGGTATTAGCGGACAGGAGAATATTAAACAGGTTTCTAAAAGTGCAGTCTCTGCAATCCTTATTGCAAGTGTGATGCGTATTATTTTATTTATTGCTGCATTGGGTATTGTTTGGCAAGGCATTATTTTAAGTTCAGAAAATCCTGCAGCAACGGTCTTTCAAAGTGCAGCAGGCGAAGTAGGGTATAAAATTTTTGGACTGGTTTTATGGAGTGCTGCTATTACATCAGTAGTTGGGTCTGCATTTACATCGGTTACCTTTGCAAAACTGTTGCATCATGCAGTAACAAAAAATTTCAGACAGGTAATAATTGCTTTTATTATTTTCTCTACTATTATTTTTTTAATAGTAGGACAGCCTGTGAAAGTATTAATTATGGCTGGCGCAGTTAATGGTTTAATATTGCCTTTTGCTTTAGCCATTATTTTGTTGGCGGCTTATAAAAAAGATATTACCGGCAGCTATAAACATCCTTACTGGCTTTCCGCAGCGGGGTGGATTGTTGTAATGGCAATGGCTTACATGGGTATAAAAACAATTACTGCGATATTCATTTAATATCTTTATAAAAATAATTTTATGGTATTGGTTACAGGTGGAGCAGGTCTTGTTGGTAAAGAATTAATTAAACAATTACTTGCTCAGGATAAAAAAATAAGGGCTATATATAACAAAACCCTTCTCCCGGATTTTGGTTCGGTTAATCTTGAACAAATTCAATGTAATATTTTAGATGTAATTGGGTTGGAGGAAGCAATGGTTGAAATTGAGGAAGTGTATCATTGCGCAGCCATTGTAACCTTTAATCCAAATAGAAAAAGAGAAATGTTTAAAATAAACATTGAAGGAACTGCCAATGTAGTAAATGCTTCATTGGAAGCAGGAATAAAAAAAATGGTTCATGTAAGTAGTGTGGCAGCCCTGGGCAGAATAAGAGAAAATGAAGCCATCAATGAAACTATGAACTGGACGGAAGAAACCAGTAACAGTAATTACGGGCAAAGTAAATATTTAGCTGAATTGGAAGTTTGGCGTGGTATTGGAGAGGGATTAAATGCAGTAATGGTAAATCCGGCTGTTATTTTAGGAGATGGCGACTGGAATAGCGGCAGCTCAAAAATTTTTCAGTCGGTATATAATGAATTTCCCTGGTATACTGATGGAGTAACAGGTTTTGTAGATGTAAGGGATGTTGCAAAGGCTATGATACAATTAATGGAAAGTGATATTGTTGCAGAACGCTTTATCCTTAGTGCCGATAACAAAAGTTACCGGGAAGTATTTAACCTAATTGCAAAAACTTTTAATAAAAAACCTCCCCACAAAAAAGTAACAGCATTTATTGCTAAAATAGTTTGGCGTTTAGAGGCAGTAAAAAGTTTTTTTACTAAACAGGATCCTTTAATAACAAAAGAAACGGCAAAAACTGCAATGGCAAAAGTAAATTTTGATAACAGCAAGATTAAAAAATATTTACCGCTATTTAACTATAGAACAATAGAAGAAACTATCACTGATACATGTGCTTTATTTTCCCATAATATTAACAAGTAGCGGCATAATTTTGTAACTGTATTTACATCCTTCATCTTTGTTAACTTGTACAATCAGTGACAAAATAAAAAACCAAATGAAAAAAATTATTTCTTTTTTAGTAGTTATTATTTCATCAGTTGCAGTGTTTTCCCAATCTGCTTATTACACTGTTTCGGGTAAAGTTATTGATGCTGTAACCAAGGCGCCAATGCAATCTGCTTCGGTATTTGCCCAAAATACTACACAGGGCGCTGCAACTGATGCAGAAGGTAATTTTAAAATTTCGATACCCAATGGGGGCTACGACCTGGTAATTACTTATACCGGTTATCAAACAGAAACCAAAAGGATTACTTCCGCTGATGCCAATGATAAAAGTATAATTATTGAAATAAAACAAAAAGAAAAAGCTTTGGAAGATGTGATAATAAAAAGCAGCAGCGAAGTAAAAGATGGCTGGGAAAAGTATGGCGATTTTTTTTTGGAGAACTTTATTGGCAAAACAGCAAACAGCCAAACCTGCAGTATAAAAAATAAAGAAGTTTTAAAATTCTATTTCTCCAAAAAAAGAAATCGCCTTAAGATATTGGCAAACGAACCCATAGAAATTGTAAACGAAGCAATGGGTTATAACATTAAATATACTATCGATTCATTTACATATGAGTATAACACACAGCTTTGTTTGTATACTGGCTATCCTTTATTTACCGAAATGCAAACTGCAGATACCGGCAAACAAAATTTATGGGCAGCCAACAGGTTAAGAACTTACAATGGTTCGTTATTGCATTTTATGCGTAGCCTCCACAACAGGCAATTAAAAGAAGAAGGTTTTGAAATCCAGTTTTTGGTAAAAACGGGTGATAAAGAAACTGCCCTGCCACTGGCAAATTTTTATGAGGCCATCAATTACAATAAAGACGATAGTACACAAACAGTGGAAGTAATACCCAATCAAAATGAAGTTGCACTTTTGTATACAAAACAAAAACCCGAACAAAATTATTTAACTGCTAACCCCGATGAATCTGACAAATTCCAATTATCTGTTTTGTCTTTCACCCCAAAAGAATCTATCATCATTGAACAAAATGGCTACTACTTTAACCAAACTGATATTACCATTACCCAGTATTTAGGCTGGAAAAAAATGGCCGATATGCTGCCTTACGATTTTAAAAGGGAATGATTTTGCACAGTTATTGGCAAAAACAGCACAGTTACAAAAAATAAGACAGTACTGTTTTAAAACTATCGTTTCTTTAATAAATAAAGAAAAGAATTTTATGTTCCCTCTTTATACTCTATAAGAGTTTTTAAATTTCGTTTGAACAAAGTACATCCGTACAGTATAATTGCCCCCGGTTGAAAAACCGGGGCTTTTTAACAGAATTCTATTTTATAAATAGCATAATTAGCACAGTTACAGTTTAAAAATGCACACTTACAAGATTTTAATTGATAAATTAGAATATGTTTATGTTATTTACGTTTTATAATCAAGATTCACTAAGAATAAAATTAAAGTAAAAGATTAATAATAGACTACTATCAAAAACCTTAAAAAATGAAAATTTTAAAAATTATTTCATCTTCGTTTTTTGCAATTATCTTATTTTGTACTCAAACTCAAATAAGCTCATGTAAAAAGGAAACAATTACAATAATAGTAAAAGATACAATACGAATTGTTGACAGCAGTTCATGTTATAATTTAACAGATGGGCTTATTGCATATTATAATTTTACTAACAGCAATCTAAATGACTTAAGCGGCAATAATAATAATATTACTTTTAATAATGCTATTGCAACCACAGACAGGTTCGGCAAAATCAATAATGCCTATTTATTTAATGGTAGTAGCAGTTATATGAAGGTGTCCAATAGTGCTTCACTTAATCCATCAAAGATTTCAATCATGGCAATTATAAAACCAAATGCCTTTTATTCAGGCAATTGTAATGCTAATAATATTCTTTGTAAGGGGACTAACAGTAACCCGACTGGAGTATATGGCCTGCAATTTTTTAGCGCTAGTCCATGCAATGTTCCAGCCGATACTGCAAAAGAGTATTTTGGTGGTTTTTTTGGGGATACAAGTCCAGGTCCGGCAGCTGCTGCAATTGCTGATAGTGCTTTTATTCATACGGGTCAATGGTATAATGTTGTATATACCTATGATGGGGCTACATCAAATCTTTATATTAATGGGGTTTTAAAAAAATCGCAAATCAAAATAACTCCTTCATCTGGCAATGCACAGGATATATTAATTGGAAAATACGATAACCCGCAATTTCCGTATTGGTTTACGGGTGTTATTGACGAAATACGAATTTATAACAGGGCATTATGTGATTGTGAAGTAAAATCACTTAATAAACTAAAAGAATAATTTAGGTATTATCGTATTACCTGTGATTTACAAATGTCCCTGATTAACAAAATCAGGGATTTTTGTTAAATTCACTTTAATAAATCGCTATTATTTTTTGAAAAAGCTATTCGCATTTATTTATTTATTGATACCAGTGTTACTAAATGCACAGGAATTCAACTACATTAATTACAATACTAAAGATGGGCTTGCTGGTTCTACAGTGTACAGTATGTGTAAGGATAAAGATGGCTTTATGTGGTTTGCTACAGAAAATGGGTTAAGCCGTTATGACGGAACCAATTTCAAAAATTTTACTGTAAAGGATGGCTTGCCCGATAATGAAGTACTAAAAGTATTTGCTGATAGTAAAGGAAGGGTATGGATAGGAACTTTTAGTAAAGAGATATGTTTTTACTACAAGGGTAAAATACACACTATGGGAAACAATAGTTTGTTGCGGCAAATAGTATCAGATAGAAATATAGAAGCTATTGTAGAAGATGACGGGGGTTTTATTGGGCTTTCTTTTCGTTCAATAATATTAATTATTACACCAAAGGATAGTGTAATAAAATATGATATTAATAATATTTGCACACAACCTAATATTGGGGGAAGAATTTTTAATTACGCTGGAAAAATAAAACTTTCTGTTACAGACGACATTACAAGTTATGAATACAATCATAAAAATTTAAATTGGGAAAAAAGTTATGAGTATAAAAGAAAATCAAATTTGCCTCACTTCAATAATGATTCAAGTTCTATCCCTGTATTGTTCGACACCACTAAAAAAGTATTTATTGAAATCGCATTTCCAGGTAAATTTTTTTCGATCGAATCCAGGGGTAACGCTGCAAAATTCATCAGTACAACAAATGGAGTGTGGTCCTTCGATGCACAAAATATTAAACTCGGCTCTCATTATTTGGCGGGTAAAAAAATTAGCCAGACTGTTGAGGATAATGAAAAAAATATTTGGTTTTCTTCACTTGGAGAAGGGGTTTTTAAATTACCATCACAAGTAGTTAAAACTTTCATATTTTCAACAAATACTCAAAGCAATCTTCAAAGTAATACTAATGAAGTTTTTAGCATTATCACCCATGAAAAGGGAGTGATAGCCGGGGTTGAGTCGAATAAGGTTCGATTTATAGATAAAAATTTCACTATTCAGGAGCTACTATATGATATTAATGAAATACATGTAGGAATTATTGGATCAACAAACCGCTTATATTCAATGTTAAATATTTCAAACTCTACAGTAATATTGGGGTTTGATAAGTTTTTGGTAAAAGTAGAGAAAGGTAAATCTAAAGTTAATTATATAAACCCTATAAAATCTGTTGAAAAAATAAACAATGATTTTATTATTGTAGGTACTTCATTTTACGCATTTAAAATGCGCCTAAAAGATTTACGGATAACCGACACCATTTGGCGGGAACGTTGTACAAAAGTATTTTATCAAAATAACAATTATTACATTGGTACATTAAAAGGATTGTACGAAGTAAAGGAAGATAAGACTTATAATTATCTAGGCGATCTGCATCCGGCATTGGGCCGCCGCATTACTGATATTAAAAGTGCAGTAGACAGTACTTTATGGATAACAACAAGTGACAATGGTATTGTTGCTTATAAAAATAACAAAGTAATAAAAGTTATTACTGATGATGATGGCTTAAGCAGCAATATTTGCAAAACGTTATTTATAGAAGGCGATGCATTATGGGTTGGTACCGATAAAGGCATTAATAAAATAAGCACCGGCAACTATGCTATTATTAAATACAGCACATCCGACGGGTTACCCAGCAATACCATTAATGCATTGTATGTTAAGGATAGTATTGTATGGGTAGGCTCACCTGCCGGGCTTACTTATTTTAATGAAAACAGTATTTCAAATTCTTCTATTTGCAATCTGCAAATGTTAAGCATATATGTTTCGGGTAAGCAAATAAGTCCCGATTCTTCTTTTAAATTATCTTATAAAAACAATAATGTAAATTTTGAATATGCCGGGATTTCCTTCCGCTCGGGTGGAGAAATAGATTATTATTACAAACTTACCGGCTTGGATAATGAATGGAAAATCACTACAGCAAATAACCTTGATTATAAATCTTTACCGGCGGGATATTATAAATTAGAATTGTATGCTGTAAATAAATATGGCATAAAAAGTAGTGCCATTACCATTAAGTTCTTAGTAGAGGCGCCTTTTTGGAAAACAATTTGGTTTTATATTTTAATGGCAGCAGTTGTTATAAGTGCCATTGCCGTTTTATTTAATTGGCGTAATAAAAAAACAAAACGCCGTTTAGAAGAAAAAAATAATTTTCAAAAACAATTTGCTATACTGGAGCAGCAGGCGTTGCAGTCGCAAATGAACCCCCATTTTATTTTCAACTGCCTCAATTCTATACAACAGTATATTCTTACCAACAATAAAGAAAAGGCCAATCAATACCTTACAGGCTTTGCCGCACTCATCCGGCAAACATTAAATATTTCTTCTCAAAAAACAATTACAGTTTTAGAAGAAGCTTCGTATTTAAAAAAATATTTACAAATGGAGCAGATGAGGTTTGGCGATAGTTTTAATTATACAATTAGTATTGATGAAACTGTTAATGCAGATGATATACAAATACCTGCTTTGTTACTACAGCCTTATGTAGAAAATAGCCTGCGGCATGGCATCCGTTACAAAGAAGATGCGGTTGGAAAAGTAGAAATTTCTTTTTCGGTAAAAGCGGATAACTTGTTTTGTACAATAAAAGACAACGGTGTGGGCAGGGACAAAGCCGCAGCATTTAAAAGTAAACAGCATATAGAATACCAGAGCAAGGGGATGAGTTTAACCAGTAAAAGAATAGAACTGCTTAACGCAATTAACGAAAATAAAATTTTTGTAACTATTAACGATTTAAAAAATGATGACGATTTTGCCTCAGGCACATTGGTTGAAATAAAAATACCCACTTAAATATGCAAACCATTTCGGCAGTTATAATTGATGATGAACCGGGAAATATTGTTACTCTATTAGAAATAGTAAAACAATATTGCCCAAATGTATTTATTGCAGGTACAGCGCCTGACCCAATAAAAGGGTTTGAATTGATAAAACAAGTTGAACCAGATCTTGTTTTGCTTGATATTGAAATGCCATATGGCAATGCATTCGACCTGCTGGATAAATTGTTACCTGTTTCTTTTGAAGTAGTTTTTATAACAGCTTTTAATGATTATGCAATAAAAGCGTTTAAATATTCAGCCCTCGATTATCTTTTAAAACCGGTAAATAT
>JAYSTT010000345.1:0-3194 GCA_043719495.1 Ferruginibacter sp.
TGCTCCGCTGGAAGGAGTTTCTATTACGTCTCCTAATGGGAAATTGGGAACACAAACTGATAAAGATGGTATGTACAGCATTTCTGTTCCTGCCAATGTGAAAACTTTGAATTTTTCCTATATTGCTTTTGTTGCTCAATCAAAATTAATCGGAAGCAGCACAGCAATAAATATCAGTTTAAGGTCTGTTGATTCCAAGCTGGAAGAGATAGTTGTGGTAGGGTACGGTACACAAAAAAAGAAAGAGGTTACCGGAAGCCTTGCATCTATTAAGGGAGCAGCGGTTGCAAACAAACCGGTACAGAGTTTTGAGCAGGCACTTGCCGGCCGTGCTCCCGGTGTACAAATTACCATTCCTAATGGTGTTTTAAATAATCCCCCGGTATTTCGGGTTAGGGGTACCAATTCAATTTCACTGAGCTCTCAGCCATTAATAGTTGTTGATGGTGTTCCCAGCCCGGTAGGCGATTTCAGTTCTTCAAATGCCGGTGGTAATGCCCTTGCCAGCATTAACCCGGCTGATATTGAAAGTATTGATATTGCTAAAGATGCAGCAGCTACTGCCATTTATGGAAGCCGTGCTGCCAACGGTGTAGTTTTTATAACAACTAAAAAAGGTAAAGCCGGTAAAGCAGCAATAAGATATAATGCCAGTTTTGGTTTTACAAGCGCTTATGGTATTCCACAGGTATTAAATGCGCAACAGTACACCGATTATAAAAATATGGCTGTTGCCAACAACCAGAATTTAAACCCGGTTACAAACAGGTTTAATTTAACCCCCGGGCCAGATGGTAACGCCATTGATACCAAATGGTCGGATTATGTTTACCGCCAGGGTTTTGCACAGGATCATAACTTGAATATATCAGGTGCAAATGAAACTACTTCTTATTATTTTTCGGCTGGATATACAAAGCAGGAAGGTATTTTGAAGGGCAACGATTTTGCCCGTAAGAATATATTGATGAACATTGATAACAAGTTTAATAAACGTTTAAGCCTGGGAGGTAAAATTTCATATTCCAACGAAAACAATTTATCCAGTGGTTCAAGTGGATCAATAGCCGGGGAGGCATTTAACACGGGAGGTTTTGGCCGTGTTCAGTTTGTTACAGCACCTAATATTGCTCCTTACAAAAATGACGGTACTTACAATATTTCAACTGCCGGTAATTTTATTGGAGGAATGAACAATACCATTGCACAGGTTGGTTTTTACAACCCGGTGGTTTTACTTGATCAAAGCTATTCTAATACTGAGGTGGATCATATTCAAGGCAATGTATATCTTCAGTTTAAGCCCTTTAACTGGCTTACACTAAAATCTGCTTATGGTATTGATTACCTGTTGGCTGATAATAATATTTTTCAAACTCCGGTGCATGGAGATGGGTTTGCCGGTGTAGGTTCTGTAACCGCAGCTTTTGAAAAAAATAAAAGATGGACATGGAGTAACACGGCACAATTTGATTACTCGTTTAAACAAAAACATAATTTAAGTATATTAGCTGGTCATGAGCAAGACCGCAGAACACGAAAAGGATATGGAATAACCCGTACACAGGTTTCGGATCCGGTGTATAATGTGGCCCAGGCCGGTTGGGCCATTAATAACTCTTCTAACCAGATTTTTGGAGAAAATTATCTTAGGTCTGTTTTTGGCCGTTTAACTTATGATTTTAATAAAAAATATTTTATCACCGGAAGCATTCGCCAGGATCAATATTCTGCATTTCCAGGCCAAAAAGAAGCATTTTATGGTTTTTCAGGCGGTTGGAATGTTGGCAATGAAAAGTTTTGGGGTGTAATGAAAAATGTGTTCAGCAGTTTCAGGTTACACAGCAGTTATGGTAAAGTAGGTAATATTGGAGGTATTGGTGATTATGTATCTTTCTCTACCTACAATTCTGGTTTATACGGGGGTAACACCACTTTGGTATTTAACCAGGCTGGTAACCCTAATTTAAAGTGGGAAACCAGCAAGAAGTTTGATGCCGGTGTTAATTTGGGTCTGCTTAAAGACAGAATTACTATAGATGCAACTTATTTTAAAAATAATATCAGCGGCCTTATTTTAAATGTACCTCAGGCTCCTTCTGTAGGTTTGCCTCCAGGAAATCCAACGGTGCCTTTAAACGTGGGTAAAATGTACAATAAAGGTTTTGAAGCCGACGTGAATATTATTCCGGTACAAAGCAAAAATTTCACATGGTCTGTTAATTTCAACTATACCAATATTCAAAACAATGTTACAGAATTAACCCCAACTTTACCGGAAGTACTTACTGCAACCTCTACTTTAGAAACAGTTAACCGTACAGCAGTGGGTTATTCTATTGGTAGTTTATGGCTGGTGCGTAGCGATGGTGTTGATGCCGCTACGGGGTCAAGGGTATTACTAAACCAGATTGGCAACAGGATATTATACCGCTTTGCACCTAAGCCAGGTGAATTTAACTGGAGTAACACAGATGGAACCAGGTATAATAAAGCCGATGGCACACCCAATACTGTTAACCAGGCTGCTGATGCACAAATGTACAATGCGCAACCTAAGTTTTATGGAGGGTTAAGTAATAATTTCAGATATAAGAGCTTTGATCTGGATGTTTTACTTACTTACCAGGGAGGTAATTATGTGTATTATGGCTCATGGGCAGGTTTGCACGATCAGCGGTTCTGGAATAACCAGGTAGATGTATTAACCGCATGGAAAAAATTTGGAGATATAACTACAGTACCAAGACCAGTTTACGGTGATAACCTTTCAAACGGATCTGCACTACCAATGACATACAGCTTATTTAAAGGCGATTTTATTAAAGTGAAAAACGTAACTTTTGGTTACAATCTTCCGGTAGAATCGTTAAAAAAAGTAAAGATCAGCAGTGCACGTTTTTATGTAAGCGGATCGAACCTTTACATATTTACAAAATATCCGGGCCCTGATCCTGAAGTATCTTCTAATGGTCTCAGTTCCAGCGGATTTGGAGTTGATAGAAATACAATCGCCAATGGCCGTACTATTACTGTAGGCGTTAATATTGGTTTATAATAAAACTTGAATTTTAAGCATAAAAATTTTCTAAAATGAAGAATAAAACTGAATACATAATTAGCCTGGTTTTTTGCGCCTTGCTTTTCGTTTCCTGTAATAAAGATCTTTTAACTCCGGTTCCGCAAACCTCTGT
>JAYSTT010000346.1:0-3189 GCA_043719495.1 Ferruginibacter sp.
GAATATAAAAAGCCCTGCCCAGTACTACTGCTCCCAGTACTATCATCCCCAAAAAGCAGAGATATACCCGCCACAATATGTCTTTTTTTACATCCATAACAGCCCCTCCTATCCTCCCCCAAGGGGAGAGAAATATTTGAGATTATGTTTTATTTTTTTTGTTACCAGCATTCTTAATCCTATTTAGCATCCTTGTGTCACTCACTTGTGCCACATACCGCTATTGAACTTTATTTATGTTTCCTTAATTCAATCTTCGCTACTTTCCTCCTCCATTTCCCTCCCCTTGGGGGAGGATAGGAGGGGCTGTTAACAATATCGGTGGCTCCACTAATTCTTTTAATCCCAACGGCTCTACAGCTTTTACCAGCTCACTTGCTTTGCTTCTAAAAATCACTTCACTTTTTACCGTTTTATATTCGTACTCCAGTTCTTTTATATGTTTTTCTGTTACATTAATTTTCCGGGTTAATTTATCAGCATAATGGCCATTGTAGATATATAATACTGTCAATGCTGCCAAAAACAAAAAGAAGGGTATATTTCTTACCACCCACCTATAACTAAACAACCCTCTCCAGTCAATCTTTTGAGTAATTTGTTTTTCAGCTATACTATTTTCTTCCTGCATTTTATAATTGTATTTTTTTTGAAACTTTTATTTTTTTTCTGCTACTCTCAATTTTGCACTTCTGCTCCTCGGGTTTTGTTTTAACTCGGTTTCGGATGCGGTTAATGGTTTTTTGGTAATAATTAAGAATGGGGTCTTTGATTTTGTGCCGTACACGTCGTCTGTTGCTGTTCCGGAAAAACTTCCGTCACGAAAAAATGTTTTAACTATTCTGTCTTCTAAAGAATGAAAAGTGATGATTGCTATGCGTCCCTGGGATTTTAACAGCGTGTTAGTCTGTTGCAACATTTCCTTTATCGCACCCAACTCATCATTTACCTGAATGCGCAGCGCCTGAAATACCTGGGCAAAGTATTTTTGAGGATTTCCCTTTACCGCAGTATGCACAGCCTGCTTAAACTCATTAATGGTACGAATGGGGGCTAAAGTTCTTTGCTGAACAATTGTTTTTGCCAGTGTTTTTGAATTGGTTACTTCGCCATATTGTTCCAGCATTTTGTGCAGTTGCATTTCTGAAAAATTTTTAATTACATCAGCAGCGTCGGCACCATCTCGCTGATCCATACGCATATCCAAAGCAGCATTAAACCGAATAGAAAAACCTCTTGCAGCTTCATCAAACTGATGACTGGATACGCCAAGGTCGGCCATGATACCATCCACTTCAATTACTTTATGCAATCTTAAAAAACGTTGCAGGTAACGAAAGTTTTGCGGAATAAAAATTACCCTTTCATCATCCGGTAAATTTTTCTTTGCATCTGTATCCTGATCAAAAACATACAGCCTTCCATTTTTACTTAGCTTTTGCAAAACTGCCCTGCTGTGTCCTCCTCCACCAAAAGTGCAATCAACATAAATTCCATCAGGCTTAATGTTTAAACCATTAATGGTTTCGTTTAGTAAAACAGGAGTGTGATAGTTAAATTGGTTAATTGGTTTTGTTTGGCCGTTGTTATCCATACGTATTAACTAATTAACTTTTTAAACTAATTACCCAACTGCTTTATTCATCACTTCGTTTGCCAAATCGCTAAAGCTTTGCGGTGTAAAAGTTTCAAAGAACTGTGTATATTTAATTTTATCCCAGATCTCAATTTTATTTACCGCTGATACCAACACAATATCCTTTTGCAGCCCTGCATGTTCACTTAGGTTTTTAGGGAGCAATAATCTTCCGGCAGCATCCAATTCTACCTGTATGGCTCCGTTTAAAAAATAGCGGCGAAATTCTCTTACCTTAGGGTCAAAATCGTTCAACTTGCTTATTTCAGAAAATATAGGCTCCCAACTTTTAATTGGATATAGTGTAAGGCATTTTTCAAATCCCCGGTTTAGTACAAACTGGGTGGTAGCTTCTTGCGGTAGCTGCTTTTTAAAACCAGCCGGTAGCAAAAAGCGCCCTTTTGAATCTAATGTAGCCTCATATTCACCAAGGAAACCTATCATTTTCAATTGTTTAGCTTCATTTTTTATTGAAACTTCCACAAAATAACACTTTTTACCACTTTGACAATCTTTTTTAGCTAAAGTTTTTTATCCCCATTAACATTATACAATATTGATAAGGGTTTAAGGGGGGTTTTGCTAATTTTAGGTGTGCATTGAGTGTGGAAAGATGTGGATTGGTGTTGATAACCGAATTTATTAATATAAACTTTTGTTGAAATGGCAATTGCAGGCTATTCCGAGATACCACTTCTTAAGAAATTAGGCATTAAGCCAGAAATGAAAGTTTTGTTGATAGATGCACCGGACAATTATTTTAATTTGTTAGAGGTTGATATTTCAACTCAATTTATCGTGGGCAAACAAATACCTGATTTTATTCACTTGTTTGCAAAAGACATTATCGCTTTTAAAAAAGAGATGAGAAAAATTTTACCACTTGCTACAAAAAATACAGCAGTTATTATTTGGGTATCGTGGTACAAAAAAGCTGCTGGTATTGCTACCGATTTAGATGAAAATGTGATAAGAAATTTTGCTTTACAAAATAATTTGGTTGATATAAAAGTTTGTGCGGTAAGTGATGTATGGAGTGGATTGAAATTAGTAGTCCCTGTGGCAAAAAGATAAAGTTTACACCGCAACCAGTGGAATGGTAATAACAAACGTACTACCCTTTCCTAAAACACTTTCTGCTTTGATAGTACTGTGATGTGCCTGTACCATTATTTTTACATAACTCAACCCAAGGCCAAAACCCTTTACATTATGTACGTTGCCAGTATGTGCCCGGTAAAATTTTTCAAAAATACGATTTAGTGTTTCCTTATTCATACCTATGCCGTTATCCTCTATTTTTATTTTCAACTGGTTACCGTTGTTTTCTGTACTCAGTTTTATTTCAAGGTTTTCCGTTGAATATTTTACTGCATTATCCAGTAGGTTATTGATCAAATTGGTGAAGTGTACTTCATCGGCTAATATCATATCTTTTTCAGCAGTTAGTTTTACATCTAAACTTCCCCCTTTTTCCTCCACCTGCAAAGTGATATTGTTTAATGCACTGGTAATTAAATCGTGTGCCGGTAACCTTTTAAGGTTCAACTGTA
>JAYSTT010000347.1:0-7738 GCA_043719495.1 Ferruginibacter sp.
ACGGTTGTTGCGAAAGCGGGAGGGAAGTGCTTAATTTTCTACCCACCAATATTATATTGTATCCGGCATGGGCAAGCGAAGTACAAATGCGTATCATACGCTGATCGTAGGTTAAATCTGTTGTTACAGTAAAAAAAATACAACCCCCTCCGCCCCCTGAAGGGGGAACTTTAGGGGCTAAAATTTCAGGAGCTATCTTAATATTTTCGGGCATTGGGTTTTGTTATCTAAAATTATTTCTTTTAGCGAAGTGCCAGTTCCCCCTTCAGGGGGCGGAGGGGGCTTTATATATCCGCTCAATTATCTCTACTGTCTTCAATCCATCCGCTGCACTTGCAAATTCATGTTCGTTATTTTGTAATGCTAAAATTAAATTTTCATACACTTTATCATGGTTACTCATACTGCCCTGGTAAAACCCATAACCGTTTGCAGGATTGCCTGTTGGTAATTGGGGATTGTCAATACCTTCTGCATTGCAATATTCTAATTCATTAAGGTATTGGCCGCCTACTTTAATGGTACCCTTCTCTGCAAAAACAGTAATAGAACCTTCCATATTTTTATTAAAACTGTTTACAGTATAATTTAAAGAACCAATAGCACCACTTGCCATTTCAAATAGCACAGCACCGGTATCTTCAAATTCAATTGTAGTATGGGCAAAATTTTTAACGATTGTTTTTACAGTTGCCACATCTCCTAAAAGCCAATAAAGTAAATCAATAAAATGACTGAATTGTGTAAAGAGCGTACCCCCGTCTAAATCTTTTGTACCCTTCCACCCGGCGTAATATGCATCAGGCCTGTTCCAAAAGCAGTTTACCTGAAAACTATAAATTTTACCCAGTTTACCTGTAGTAATTAAATTTTTTAAAAAAACTACTGGCGGATTGTAGCGGTTTTGCTTTACTACAAATAATTTTTTGTTGGCTTTAGTGGCTGCTTCAATCATCTTTTTGCCATCATCAACATTTATACATAAAGGCTTTTCACATAAAACATTCATGCTGCCTTCTAATGCTTTAATAGCATGTAAAGCATGTAAACCATTGGGTGTGCAAATACTAACTATGTCAATATTTTTTTCATTTGCAAGTAATTCCTCAATAGAATAATAGGCCTTTGAATTATATAAAGCCGCCATTTCATCGGCTTTTTCAGTAATAATATCGCAGACTGCAGCCAAAATCCCATGCTTTATAATCTGTTCTGCATGCCTTTTTGCAATCCTTCCACAACCAATTATAACAAACGATGGTTTCATATTTGGCAATATTCAAAAAAAATCCTCAATTCACCTCCTAAAAACCATTTTTTTATGTACTTTTGCACACAATTATAAAGAAACATAACAAAGACGTTATTTAAAAAAACAAAGAGATGCCGTATTTAACAACAGAAAAAAGAGCAACAATTTTTTCAACTTATGGTGGTAAACCCACTAACACCGGTTCTATTGAGGGCCAGATAGCATTATTAACAGTGCGTATCAACGAAATATCTGAACATCTTAAACTTAACAGAAAAGATTTTTCTTCTCAAAGGGGTTTAATGAAAATGGTTGGTCAGCGTAAGCGCTTATTAACTTACCTAAGCAAGCACGACCTTACAGGGTACAGAGCTTTAATTGAAAAATTAGGCCTTCGTAAATAAATTATTCCACTATGTAATAGTATCAATTCCCAACTGTTTTTATTCAGTTGGGAATTATTATTTTTTACGTTATTAACTCACAGGGGTTAAGATTTTAGTAAATCTAAAATCGGCAATCTCAAATCATAAATTGCATTTATGTCATTATTACAACCAAAATCTGTTACGTTTGATATTGGTGGTGGCCGTATGGTTACTATCGAAACAGGAAAGATGGCCCGCCAGGCAGACGGTGCAGTCACTGTTCGCCAGGGCAATTGTATTTTATTAGCAACCGTTGTTGCCAATAAAGAACCAAAAGATGGTCAGAGTTTTTTCCCTTTATCAGTAGATTATCAGGAAAAATTTGCATCTGCAGGCCGTGTGCCGGGTTCATTCTTTAAAAGAGAAGCCAGGCTTAATGATTACGAAATTCTTACTTCCCGTTTAATTGACAGAGCATTACGTCCACTTTTTCCTGAAGATTATTTATGTGATGTTCAGGTACTTATAAGCCTTATATCAAGCGATGCTGAAATTATGCCAGATGCATTAGCGTGTCTTGCTGCATCTGCTGCTCTTGCAGTTTCGGATATTCCCATTCAGGAAATTATATCGGAAGTACGTATTGCCCGTAAGAATGGTACATTCATTGTTAACCCAACCCGTACGGAATTAGCCGAATGTGATTTAGAATTTATAATTGCCGCTACCGACAAAAATATTATGATGGTAGAAGGCGAAGCAAAAGAATGCCAGGAAGAAGATTTAATTAAAGCAATTGAATTGGGGCATGAAGCAGTTAAAGTACAAATTAAAGCACAGGCAGAATTGAGGGCAAAGCTTGGCCTTACAGCAAAAAGAGAATACACCAAACCATATCGCAACGAAGAGTTAAACGAAAAAATAAGTGCTTTTGCAAAAGATAAAATGTATGCTATTTCTGCATCAGCATCTGCAAAGCACGAAAGAAGCGACGCTTATAAAGCACTTCATGAAGAAGTAAAAACATTTTTAGGAGAGGAATTACCTGATCAGGATAAAAAATTGATTGGGCATTATACCGGCGAATTACAATATTATGTGGTAAGAGATATGATATTGAATGATAGAAAACGTTTGGATGGAAGAGGTACAGAAGATATTCGTGCCTTGGCAATGGAAACAGATATTCTACCAACCCCCCACGGCTCAGCTTTATTTACAAGGGGCGAAACACAATCACTTACAACAGTTACATTTGGAACACCTTTAGATGAATTGTTGGTAGAAAGTGCTCATAAGTCGGATTATACAAAATTTATTTTACATTATAATTTCCCCCCATTCTCTACAGGAGAAGTAAAAATGATGAGAGGTGTTGGCCGTAGGGAAGTAGGGCATGGTAACCTTGCCATGCGTAGTTTAAAGAAAATGATGCCCGGTAGCGATTATCCTTATACCGTAAGGGTGGTAAGTGATATTTTAGAAAGCAATGGATCATCATCAATGGCTACTGTTTGTGCAGGTTCGCTTGCATTGATGGATGCTGGTGTACCATTACCAAAACACGTAAGTGGTGTGGCAATGGGTTTAATTAAAAAAGACGATAAGTTTGCTGTGCTTACCGATATATTAGGCGATGAAGATCATTTAGGCGATATGGATTTTAAAGTAACGGGTACACGTGATGGTATTTGCGGTGTGCAAATGGATATTAAAGTAGATGGCTTAAGTATGGATATTATGCGTCAGGCTTTGGCACAGGCCCGTGCAGGACGTTTACATATTTTGGATGCCATGTATGCATGTATACCTGCGGCAAGAGCTGAAGTGAAGCCTCATGCTCCACGTATGGTCAAAATCACCATTGATAAAGAATATATTGGTGCAGTGATAGGGCCCGGTGGTAAAGTAATACAGGAAATACAAAGAGAAACCGGTGCTACAGTAAATATTGAAGAAGTGAATAATGCAGGCGAAGTAAGTATTTTCTCTGCACAAAAAGAAGGGTTAGAAAAAGCACTGGCTTGGATTAAAGGCTTGGTAGCCACGCCAGTTGTAGGTGATACTTACGAAGGAACGGTGAAGAGCATTAAAGAGTTTGGTGCTTTTGTTGAATTTTTACCTAAAAAAGAAGGCTTGCTGCATATTAGCGAAATAAGCTGGAAACGTTTAGAAACTATGGACGGCATTTTTAAAGAAGGAGATAAAGTAAAAGTGAAGTTGCTGGATGTTGACCAAAAAACTGGCAAGTTTAAATTAAGCCGCAAAGCATTAATACCAAAACCCGAAATGCAGCCAAGGCCGCAGCAGGGTGAGTAAGAGGCTTTGTTAGTAACCATAAATATTTTACAACCGCAGCTAATCGTTAACTTGATTGTCTGCGGTTTTTTTATTTAAACAGATTTTATGAAATATGTAGAAGTTAAATTCATCACTAACTCATCTGCCCAAAACGAAATATTAATAGCCTTGCTTGCCGATATTGGTTTTGAAGGATTTGAAGAAAACGAAAATGAGTTAAAAGCTTTTATTAAAGAAGAAGGGTTTAAAAAAGTATTAGTTGATGATATTGCTGCCAGCAATAATCTTTTTTACACCACAAATATAATTGAACAGCAAAACTGGAATGCACAATGGGAAAGCAGCTTTGAGCCAGTTATAATAAATGAATTTGCAGCAATAAGGGCAGGCTTTCATCAACCTGTAAAAAATGTGCAGCACGAAATTATTATTACCCCAAAAATGAGCTTTGGCACCGGCCACCATGCCACCACTTATTTAATGATGGAGCAAATGAGTCATTTAAATTTTACCAATAAAACGGTATTTGATTTTGGAACTGGTACAGGTGTACTGGCAATTTTGGCTCAAAAAATGGGGGCAGCTGCAATTACTGCAATTGATAACGACGACTGGAGTATTGACAATGCAAAAGAAAACATTGTTACAAATAATTCTACAAATATTTCTATACAAAAAGCAAGTAACATATTGACTAATAGAGCTTATGATATAGTTATTGCCAATATTAACCTAAATGTTATACTTATAAACATGCCCTTAATTGCTAAAATATGCAAGCCTGGTACCCAAATACTTTTAAGTGGCTTTTTAATAAGCGACGAAGCTGAAATAAAAGCATCATTACAGCTTAATGGTTTGATTTTTAAGTTATTTACACAACAAAAAGACTGGATATGTGTTTTAGCAGAGAAATGATTGTATAATATAGAATAATAAAGAACTTATTCTTCAATATTAAATTAAGGTTAAGTCAATAAATAATTCATTATTTTTGTCTTGCTCAACTCAACTCAACAAACCGGATGAAGGAATTATTACTTATAGTATTAGCATATTTAATTGGCTCTATCCCTTCGGCATTAATTATCAGCAAAAAATTTTTTGGTGTAGATATCCGTGACTACGGCAGTGGTAATATGGGGGCCACTAATACCTTTAGGGTGTTGGGATCCAAATACGGCACAATTGTAATGATTCTTGATATTTTAAAGGGAGCTATTGCAGTTGGATTATATAATTTTCTTCCCTATTATTTTGGCAGTGATAATGAATTACAGCGAACCAATTTTATGATTGGTTTGGGCTTATCTGCGGTACTAGGACATATTTTTCCTATTTATGCAAATTTTAAGGGAGGAAAAGGTGTAGCTACTTTATTTGGAATGTTATTGGCTTTGCAACCTTTTGTTGCAGCAAGCTGTGTAGGTGTTTTTTTATTAGTACTATATTTAACCCGATATGTATCACTTAGCTCAATACTGGCTGCTTTGTTTTTACCTATCAGCGTATTATGGATATGGAATGAGCATGAAGTTCTTTACCGGGTTTTTGCTCTTTTAGTAGCCGTTTTGGTCATCTTTACCCACCAAAAAAATATTGGCCGCATTTTACGTGGTGTAGAGAGCCGTGTACCCATCTTAAAACACAGAGACAAAAGAAAATCCCGCCGCCGCAACGATTAATATTTCGTCAGCAACCTTATTCTCAAAAATTGCATCTTAACTAAAATTTACATTTTGTAATTTGTAGCAGGCAAAATTGGTACACCAATTGTTTACATTAATAAAAATACCAGGCAAATGAAAAAATTAATCTTCTTAATGGTATCTGCAATATTTTTTATTGCGTGCCACAAAAACTCAATAACCGGGCGTAAGCAATTAGGCCTTTTTTCAGAGGCATCTTTACAGCAAATGGCCCTTACCGAGTATAAGAGTTTTTTATCTCAAAATCAGGTATTGAGTGAAACAACCAATAAAGATGCTGAAATGGTAAGGCGTGTGGGAAGCAGGATAGCTCAGGCCATAAGTACTTATTATAAGCAAAAAGGTCAGCAGGATGTAATAAAAGAACTGGAAACTTATAAATGGGAATTTAATCTGGTAAATAATAAAGAAGTAAACGCATGGTGTATGCCTGGGGGGAAGGTGGTGGTTTATACAGGGTTATTACCTATAACACAAAATGAAGCTGCTTTAGCGATAGTTTTGGGTCACGAAATTACTCATGCAGTAGCACATCATGGTAACGAGCGCATGAGCCAGGGTGCTGTTGCACAGGGCTTGGAAATTGTAGGTAATATAGCAACTGCAAACAATCCTAAATACAATAACCTTTTCAACAACGTATTTGCTCCTGGGGCACAAATAGGTGTTTTATTGCCCAATGGCCGTAAGCAGGAATATGAAGCTGATCATTATGGATTAAATTTTGCAGCAATGGCAGGTTATAACCCAAGGGAGGCAATTCCTTTTTGGCAACGGATGGCTGTAGCTGGCGGTACCAATAAACCACCTGAATTTTTGGCCACTCACCCAAGTGATGAAAACAGGATTGCAAAATTGCAGGGTTATATGGACGAAGCCTTAAGTTATTATAAACCAATTGGTAAATAATTGATACAAATTAAATAAGTAAAAATCTCCGCATTTTGTGGAGTTTTTTTTGTCCAATGCTTTTATCTATCAAACAATATGTTTAAATTTACAGACCTAAACAGCACTAACAGTTGTTTCAGTTTTAAGCCTTCCAGAAAAAACACTATTATAAATTATCTGCAAAATTTTGCAACACATAAATTTTTGTAGTTAAATTATACATTTTATAATTAACTGTTGTTGGCCTATGTCCACTCAATCTTTGCTGGAAAAATTACAATTAAGTGATGAAAAAAACCTGCTTTTACAGGGCTTGCCACTTGCTATAGAAAAGCAATTTATAAAACTGTTTTTTTCTAAAAATGTAACGCCATTACTTAAAATCAGGAAAATAGACTTTGCCTTAATTTTTGCGTTTAGCCAAAAGCAATTACAGGAAATATTAAGTGATGTAATACCTGCTTTGCATAACGAAGCAAAGTTTTGGGTAGCTTATCCTAAAGCATCTTCAAAAATAGCCAGCGATTTAAGCAGGGATTGCAGTTGGGATTTTATTGCAGACTATGGGTTTGAAACAGTGCGAATTATAGCAGTTGATAATTTGTGGAGTGCAGTAAGATTTAAAAAACCTGATGAAGTGGCTAAAAAATCAGCTTCTTTTTCTTCGGTAAATCCTGCACCCGGTATTGATTATGCCAACCGTACCATTAAAGTACCCAAAGATTTGCAAAAATTATTAGATAAAAATAAAACTGCTGCTGTTTTTTTTGAGTCACTGGCATTTAGCCATAAAAGAGAATATGTGGAGTGGATTGTAAGCGCCAAAAGAGAAGAAACTAAAACCAGGCGATTAGAAACCACCATGGAAAAACTGATAGCTCAAAAGAAAAATTTTAATCAGAAGTAATTCATTTAAAAATTACTGTACCTAATTGCTTTGTTAATTCAATTTCCATTTGTTTTAGATGCTGATGCGTTTGTACTAAAATCATTTGCTCCTCCATCACCAACGATTTTTCTAAATCCCGTTGATTTTCATCCATCAGCCGTTTAATCTTTTTAAGTTTAAGATAATTAAGTGTGCTAAAAACTTCTTCTTTAAATAAATCTTCCCTGGTAGGTATATGGCCTTCAAAATGTTCTTTCCAATTGGGGCTTATTTCATAATTAAAATCCATGATGCTAACCACCAACGAACTCATTTGTAGGTTATCATG
>JAYSTT010000348.1:0-3182 GCA_043719495.1 Ferruginibacter sp.
GGTATCTTTTACTTTTGTAATCCTGCTGCGCCATTTTTCCCTGTCCTCTTTATTAGAAGGTTGTTCTAACTGTCGCAACCATTTGGACTTTTGATACAATCTGGTAAAATCCAATTGTGCTGTACCTTCTTTTTGCTGGCTATTTTCAATAATATTACCCAGGTTAACTGCCAAACGTGATGCCCCCACCCAATGATAAGTAGCCTGGTAACTTACATTCATTGTGGTCCAGTCCAATAAGGGAAATTTTAATGTAGGTAAGGTGTAAGTAAAATTAGCATTGTGGCTGTACACCGTATTTCTACCTCCTTTCATAAAATTTTTCCAAACGCTGTCTTTCTTTTGTTTGTTATCTAATCTTCCGGCTGGTTCATCCACCCTGGAATTATTAGTAGCGGTTAAATCAAAATTTAATGTTTTTGTAATATTCCAACGCATAATATAATCTCTCTGAAAAATAAAATACTTATCATAAGTTTCGGGGATGGCATATTTAGATGCCCCCACATTTCGTGGACGGATAGCCCCAAACTGCCTGTTAATATCTGCCCTGAAACTTAATGTAGATGGAACCAGGTTGAAATTAAAATCTTTTACCAAATCGAACCAATGTGTTTTAGTTTTACGGAATATCTTCATCCGTTTAAATGGCTCAATATATTTCGGCTGCGGACTAAATAAGTATCCTAAACCTCCATGATGTTTTGTTACTTCATCACTTTCAATTAAGGGGTTATGCCTTTTTGTATTAAGGTAAGAGTAACTAACATCAATATTGGAGATATCGTAAATTTTGGGTTTACCTGTACCCGTCCTGTTTTTGCGTACGTTGGTAAAATTTACAGTGGTGGTAGAGGTAAAATCTATAGCATCATTTTTTATAGAATCTTTTTTTGCTTTATCTGCCGCATTTAATTTGTCTTTTAGTTTTATATCAAGGTCGTAAGGGTCGTATTGAGGTGTACTTACCGACTGGTTATAACTTGCAAATACAGGAATGGAAATAGCTGCTTTTTTGGGCAATAATTTTCCCATTTCTAAATTAGCCGATACATCAAACTGCGTAAAGTTATCCCTGTACCTTTCATTCACTCTTTGTTCCAATGTACCAAAACCTGCAGAATGTATATTGCCTGATACAGATACTGTTCCAAGATCAGCCAAATTTAAATCCACCCTGCCCAAAGCAGCATAACCACCTGTTTCATCAAGTGATATTAAACGTAATTCATTTACCCAAACTTCGCCACAGGCACCTGCAGTTTGATTGGTATTTTCCACACCAATCAACAAACCACGTACTTCTGCTAAATTAGGGCTGCCAATTACAGCATACTCCTGCCCATTTGCCTGCAACTGCCGGTAAATTTTTGTAATTACCTGAGAAGGATCGGCATTACGTTTTTGTTTTAATTTAATCAAAGTTTGCAGATCAACATCCAGCGAATTTGAAGCTAACCAAAGCGTATCATTATAGGCTCTGGAATTATTATCAATACTTACAGCGCCCAGGCCTGTTAAGTTTAATGGTATCCTTATTTGGTAATAGTTATTTACAAAATCGGTTCCAATACGTATTACCGCAGTTAAATCTTTATTGTTTAATGTAGCGGTTAAATCTTTTTTCTCTGCATGAATGTACATGGCTATTTTTTTGTACTGCCTCAAATCTTTATTACTAAAAGTTTGAAATACTCCTCTTGCATCTCCTTTTTGTAAATTACATAGTTGCAGGTCCATACTTTGTTCGTTCTGTAATAAGTTTACCCCGTTATTACTAAGTGTTTGCTGGCGTTCAATATCGGCAGGAGTACGGTAAGGCAATGGAGAACGCTTATCATTTTCTTCAATATTAACAGCACCAACTGTAAAAATTGTACTGCCGTTAACTACTGGTGTATATACCCCGAAACTGTCAATTTTATACTGAAACCTGCGCCAGGTATTTCTTGTTAATTGCAGTTCGGCAAAACGTAGTGTAACGCTATCGCTAAAATCAGTTAAAAAAGTTCTGATAAAACGAATAGATTTAAAATCGGGGATATTACCAATTTTTTTATTGTACTCACTTATTGGAATTCGAAACTGGTACCAGGTTTCGTTTCTTTGTGTACCATCCACCAAAGCAATTGGTACTACTTTCTTATCTACAATAAAATTTGTACCAATACGCATATCCGGATCACTAGAGGGTTTTATTTCAACTATGTATTGAAAATATTCTTCGGTTTGACTTAAAGTATTATCCCTGTTTAAATCTTCTGCATCAGGGTACAAAGTAGCAGCCGAAGAAGTAGCAGCGCCACCTGCAATAGGCGAATTACCCTGTGTATTATTAAAGTTTTTATACCTGCCTAAAATGCCTACACCCTGCTGGTCATAATCTGCTCCACGGTAATGATGATAATTATCACTTGATGGATCTGCCAATGCATCCAGATATGCTTTTGAACCTGCACCTGCAGTTATTTTTAACTGATTTAGGTATGCACTCCGTTTACTTACTTCTGCAGTATCATCTAATCCATCCAAACCAATATCCTGATAAACCCTGTCATCAGGATTATTGCTGAAAGCATTGGTTACCTGAATAGGATTACGGGGTACTTTACCCCAATTTGAATTATCAATTGGTGCAGGTGCATTAGGGGTATTCAAACCGTTTTCGTAAAAACGTTTACCGTCTTTTAAAATATCTTCTGATACATTACCCAGGTTAAAATATAATTTACCACCTGTTGAGTTTGCAGCATTGGGCCTTTTGGGTGAGTTTATAAACGGATCCTGCAACCAGAATTCTAAAAATTCAATATTGCCTGTCTCAAAATCTGTTTGGTCTAAACTGCGCATTAAGCCACCCCAACGTTGTTTAGGATTGATTAATTTGCCATTGGGCAACACATTAACATCATCATAATTATATTGCCCCTTATCGTTTGGATAGTAAGACAAATCGAAGGTTTGCAAAAAACTTTCGCCAAAGCCTACGCTTCTTTGAGGAAAAATTTCTTTTTGATAAACCTGTCGCACTCTTGGGTCGCTTAGTTCAACCGCATCGTTAGCATTAGGGTTATTTGACCCTTTATATTGTTGCAGCAATTGTTCAATTTGGTACCAGGCAATTTTTGCCCTGTTTTTTCCATAAATAATATTATCATTTGATGCTGCTTCAGGAAAAAGAA
>JAYSTT010000349.1:0-7721 GCA_043719495.1 Ferruginibacter sp.
TCCCGTTTTCTACATGCTTAAACTGGTGTACACCAATTTCTATTGCACCATAATTTTTAATGGGATGAACTTCAAGGCTGCCATTTACCAATTGCCTGGTTAGTTTAAATGGTCTATTAAAATTGTTTTTAAAATTTTCGAATACCTTATTATAAGGAATTAAACCTTCATTATCTTGAAACCATTCAAGATCTTTGGTAAAAAGTGTTTTAAATTTTTTTAAGTTCTGAGTGTTAAAGTAACTGAACATTACACTATCCATCCTTGCTATTTCATTATATAATTCTTTTACTGTTGTGGCTACTTTCTTTTCCTGGGCTTTTATACAATTTACAAATAAAATAGTTGTTGCAAGTGCAATTACCATTTTTAAACTAAGTTTATTCAATATCATATTTTTATTTTAAAGTTATTTATTTCAGTTTTCATTTAACCCCATCCGCATATGAATCATATGTTTTGAAAATCCTGCTTTTATATATGCATTAATGGCAGCTTCATTATTTTGGTAAACATCTAATCTTAATTCTGTAACATTTTTAGCTTTTGACCATTTGGTAAGTGCATCAATTATTTTTTTGTTTATGCCCAGGCCTCTGTATTCAGGATCCACAAACATAAAACCTAAATAAGCATGTTGCCGGTGTTTTAAATAGGGTTTTTCGTTTTCAATACGGGCATAGCCGCAACCAATTAATTCTGCATTAAATTCTGCAACAACCAATTCTACATCTGCTGCAGTTATCATTTTTTCAATATCGTAATAATTAATGTGGCCTGTTTTTAATGTGCTGTCAAAAGGCCGTTCGGCAGTAATTACACCCTGTTCAAAAATATGGAGTGTATCTAAATCATGCAAATCGGCTTTTCTTATTATTATTTGATTCATTAATTTATTTTAAAAACTTGATTCAAATTTAAAGTAATATAGCTAAAATACCCGGATAGAATTACAAACGATATTTTTTTTCTAAAAAGGGTTAATGCCAGAGAAAAAATTATGCTTTAAACCTTATTCATCATCTGCTGTCTGGTTATTATAAAAAAATGATTGAAAATTAATTCTTAAGCCAATAAAATATTTATTATGAAACAGTATCTCACTATCCAAATGACTAAAAGCGAAACTGTAGCTTTTATTTTATTACTTTCCTGGATAATTGCCTCTTGCTTTGTACCATTGCCAGAGGTAAATTCGCTGGAGAAATAGAAAATAGTTTTCAATTCCGCCCTCTTCGAATGCATAAAAGCTATACAACGGTATGCGGCACAAGTTTAAACAATGTTTGCAAAATTTATTTGCCCGTTGTACAATTTACTTAAAGTAAAAATATTCCCCCAACGTGGTATTGCACAACTGCTATCAATTCACTAATATTGATGCATAATAGTTTTTATGCTTTTTAAACTTCTGCATATTTTTATTTTTTGCCTGGTTATGCAAATAAATTATGCTCAGGTAAAATTAAATTTAAGAAGAAGCAGTAATGGTTTGCAATATGGGCTTTCTGTAAAAGCTCAAGTTGAGTTTAGTACAGTAAAACAAACACAGCCACCACATGTAAGGCTGGCTATTGCTGGTGGTATTGGCGCTTCTTTTATTGATAATAATATTTACCCCACACTTAATACCGAAGTACAGTTATATAATAATGGCCTGGGCAGCAGCAAACCCGGCAATAAAAAACCTGGCTTAAATCTTGATTTTGTTACAGCACTAACACTTACCGCAGGTATAAAAGATTTTTTGCAGCAAAACAGGCAGCAGCTTTTTATAAACCGCAATGTGCCCTTGTATTACTTTGCCGATTTTGGTTTACCAGCATTAAAAAACCCTTTTGCCTATTCCTTTTCTATCGGTACCAATTTTATTTTTGGCAATGCCAAAGAATTTCAGCGTACAGGATTTTTAAATTTTCATTTTAACCGTTTTCAATTATCTTATTCCAATGATGGAGGTGTACCACTATCTAATATTTATTTGGGCGACAGGCAGGACAGGTATTATACGGGTAGTGTTTTGTTCAGTTATCATGGTAAACCCTATACCGCCGTTAACCTTATTGAGTTAAGCTATCATAAATTTACTGGCTACACCCTAAATTCTTTTGAGGCAAGCAACCAGTTTGATTTTGCCTTTGTAAATTATAAAAAACAGGCACAACGTTTTTACAATAAAAGCATGTTTACTTTAAATTTGGCTAATCCTGTAAAAGGGTATGCTGTAAACGTAAAATTGTATAACAAAACAAAATGGGATGTGCAGCATTTAATACATTGGTCAATTTTTAATTCGTATCATATTGTACCCTATAAAGAACATGTTTCTTTTAGTGGTACTTATTATTCACTGCAAACAACCACCGGATTAAAATGAAACAAATTAGTATCATATTGTTTTGTATAATATTATTTTTTTCCTGTGCAAGAAAATACGGAATATCTCCTGCTTTTAAAAATGGGGTTCCTGCAGATATGCTACAAATAGAATTAGATACCAGTTATCATCTTTACATCCGGGAAGTTTTTTTAGATACGGCCAACTCGGGCGATAAATTGGTAAAAAATAATAACAATATTTTCGGTTCCACCGATAAACTAATTGAAATTGAATATTTACTATTCTCTGAAAAAAATAAACGGGCAGTATATATTGCCACAATCCCCGATAAATACCAACTATATTATGCTAAAAAAATTAAGTACCTGCCAAGAGCATATCTTAACGCTTATGATTTCAGCACTTTCAGGTTTGGTAAAAAGACAGATAATAAAAACGAAATTATTTTTTACAATACTTTTACCAACCACAGTGATACCTGGAAATATGAAATGGAACAGGACAGTCTACTTCATGTTTTTGAAGTGGTGGAAAGAATAAACGGCGATGCCAAAAATGTTTATATTGTTGATGAAGCGTTAAGCCGTACAGCAAGTTTTATAAAAACCGACAGTTTTAAAATTGCCTTTAGAAACATGGATAAAGAAAAAAAATTGGAGATTAAGAGAGGCAGGCCACCAATTAAAAGGCTTAGTTTAGACAATATTATTTATTACCGGAATGAGAATAATAAGTACAGTATATATTTCAGGTTTAATACCAGTCTTCCTCCCCAATATAAAGACTCCACTATCAGCTTTAGTAATTCGAGGCTGGTAAATGCCCCATTTCAGTAGAAATTAGCTAATAAATCTTTCCCCACAGGCATCCTTATCATATTATCATACGTATAGAAATTAGTCGAGGTTTTCTAGTAATTATATTTTATCTTTATTTACACAAAGCTATTGCGTGCCGAATTTCAATTTTTTGCATATCAGGCCGATTTATTTTTTTGCTAACCAATTAGCAATTGCAGTAATCTTTGTTTGTTTTACTTCTACCTTATCAGCGCAAAACTGTCCGGTTAATATAGATTTTGAAGATGGCAGTTTTAACGGATGGGTTTGTTATACCGGCGGCGTGGCGGCTATAGGTGGGCAAAATGTTATTTCACTTTCTACTTCGGGTCCTGTTTCTGGAAGACATGAAATGATGAGTGCTTTTCCTGGAAATGGTGCTGACCCATATGGAGGGTTTCCTGTAAACTGCCCTAATGGAAGTGGCCATTCCATAAAATTAGGAAACACCAGTGGTGGCGCTGAGGCAGAAGGTATTTCGTATGAATTTACTATTCCTGCAAATCGTAATGAATATAATCTGATCTATCATTATGCAGTGGTATTTCAGGATCCCAATCATCAGCAATATGAACAACCACGGATGGAGATAGAAATTACAAATGTTACCGATAATAAAATAGTTGATTGTTCATCATTTGCTTTTTTTCCTTATGGCACACCGCTTCCGGGTTTTGTTTTATCAAATAATCCTGGTACAAGCACACCTGTATGGTATAAAGATTGGTCGGCCGTTTCTATTAATTTAGATGGTAATGCCGGGAAAAGAATCCGGTTATTTTTTAAAACTTCCGATTGTACTTTCAGAAGGCATTTTGGCTATGCTTATATTGATGTAAACTCCGAATGCAGCAGCCGGCTTGAAGGAGCCAGTTATTGCCCGGATGATACAGCAGTAAATGTAATTGCCCCTTATGGATATCAAAATTATACCTGGTACAATAATACCTTTACACAAATATTAGGCACGCAACAAACCCTTTCTTTTACACCACCGCCAGCAACAGGAATGAATGTAGCAGTTATTGTTACCCCATATAATGGCTATGGTTGTGTAGACACTTTGTATACAGATATTACCAACAATTTAGTAGTAACTGCCAATGCCGGGCTCGATACAGTTTCCTGTAATCATTCCCCCGTTTCTATTGGCAGCACTCCTCATTTAGGTGTAAGGTATCAATGGTCCCCGGTATCAGGTTTATCAAACCCAAATATTGCAAACCCAGTAGCTCTACCTGACGTAACAACTGAATATATCGTAACAGCAAGAAGCAGCGGCGGCGGATGTGTTACCACTGATACCGTTTTGGTAAAAGCCTCCCTGGTAGATAATTCAATACAATTGTTGGGTAAAGCTTCGTATTGTATTGGTAGTGGCGACAGTGCCGTGCTGGTAGTTCAGCCTGCAGACAGTATTCAATGGTTCAGAAATAATAGCGTAATACCAGGAGCAAATCAAACAACTTTCAGGGCAACACAAAGTGGGTTGTATTATGCTGTTCTTTTTGGTGGTTACGGATGTGTATTAACCACTGTTACCCAACAAATAGGTATCTCTTCAGTACCAGTTTCTGGTTTCTCGGTAACTAATCCTGCGCAATGCCTTTATGGAAACCAGTTTATTTTTAAAAATAACAGTACCAACCTGCTGGGTTCTATGGAATATAAATGGTTATTGGGAGATGGCAACGAAGCCACCATAAGAGATCTTACTTACAGTTATAAAAAGGCAGGTATTTATAATGTAAAATTAATAGTCAGCAGTAATACAATCTGTGCCGATACTACAAACTTTACTGTTACAGTTTTTCAAAATGCCGTTGCCGCTTTTGCTGCTTCGCCAACCTGTATAAACCTGCCGGTTGAAATTGTAAATAATACTGCAGATACCGTTGGCTCGCCGGTAAACTATTTATGGACATTCAGCAACGGGCAAAAATCTACCTTACGCAATCCGCCGGCTCCTGTTTATACCAATGCAGGAAGTTATGATATAAGCTTATCTGTAAGCTCGGCACAATGCCCTTTTCCTGTACACTTAACAAAACGCAGCGTTATTATAGACCGGCCAAAGCCAGCAACTACCTATTCAATAGAGTTTGCAGTAATTAATTTACCGCTCGATTTACGTGCCAGGCAATTTGGTGAAACCGTTTTATGGAACCCCACAACAAATTTAGATAATGCTGCTAGTTTTAACCCCATATTTAAAGGAAATACAGAGCAGTTATTTACAATTGAAATAAAAACAAAAACTGGTTGTGTAACCACCGATACACAAATGGTTAAATTAGTAAAGAATATCGAAATTTTTGTACCCAATGCATTTACGCCCAATGGCGATGGGGTAAATGATAATTTAAAACCTGTTTTTTTTGGTATCAAACAACTAAATTATTTTAGGGTCTTTAATCGTTGGGGGCAATTATTTTATCAAAGCCAAACCTTAAAACAAGGCTGGGACGGTACTTTTAAAAATGCAAGGCAAGAAATGCAAACTGTAATTTGGGTGTTGGAAGCTTTAGGTGTTGATGGGAATATTTATACAAGAAAGGGGACGAGTGTGTTGTTGAGATAAAACATAATCTGGATTAGGGTTTCATTTTTTTATAAATAATAATGTCAAAAAAAATAAACACTTCCAATAAATGCTTATAAAACAAGCAACTCTTTTTATTTTATATTTATCCGTATTATTTAGTGTTACTGCCCAAACTGTTAATATAGATACCCTAAAAGCTGTTGCCCCTCACGGTCGTAAATATATTTTCCCTAAAATAATAATCACAAATAAAAATGCTGTTGCAAATTTAATTAATAGAGATTTATGCAAAGATTTTTTGGATATTGATTTGAAAAAAGTGAAGAAGAGTATTTTTGAAAATGTTTGGGCTACAGATGAAAGGGCAACAATTATAAGCGATATTGAATTTGAAACCTCCAATTACGATAACAAAGTCCTTTCTGTAAGCATTTCTGCCGAAGGATGCGGTGCTTATTGCGAAACTTATACAAAGTATTATAATTACGATTTGCAAAATGGTAAAAATATAAGAATAGAAAAACTTTTTGCAGCAAATGGTTTAAAATTAATTGCAGATTCACTTTTTTCATTTAAAGCCTTTGCAATTAAAAATAAAATATCTGAAGCAAATATTATTTTAAAAAAAGGATTAGAAAGGAAATCTGATTCCGCTTATTATGGAGATATGCTGGATTTGTATAGCCTGTGTGCAGAGGAAGAGCAGGGAAATAATTATTTAAAATATGCAAGCTTCACAATATATAAAAATGAAATCATTTTTATTTTGGAAAGATGCTCTACCCATTTTAATAGAAATGTAGATGAAATTGATGAATTTAAAATCCTATTTAGGGTTAAAGATTTAAAACTGCTTTCGGAATATGGGAAGAAGTTGCTGAAGAAATAAAATAGATGTTTTCGGTAAATACTTTTATCTGCCAATTACAATCGCTATAATTAAAGCCCAATAAAGTTATTCTGTACAAGTGTGCGACGCCACCGCAGCTCAACCAAATTACACAGCTTGTAACCCCAAAAAATCCACCAAAATCAACTACCTTTGCACACTTAAAAAAGGAATACGAAGTACATGAAGAACATCAGAAATTTTTGCATTATTGCCCATATTGATCACGGAAAAAGTACCCTGGCCGACCGCCTTTTAGAATTTACTCATACCATTGGCGAAAGAGATATGCAGGCACAGGTGCTGGATGATATGGATTTGGAAAGAGAAAAGGGTATTACCATTAAAAGCCATGCTATTCAAATTAATTATAACTGGAAGGGCGTTGATTATGTGTTTAACCTGATTGATACACCCGGCCATGTGGATTTTAGTTATGAAGTGAGCCGTGCGCTTGCTGCCTGTGAAGGAGCATTGCTTTTGGTAGATGCAAGCCAGGGCATTCAGGCACAGACTATCAGTAACTTGTACCTTGCAATTGAAAATAATTTAGAGATAATTCCAGTAATCAATAAAATTGATATGGATGGTGCTATGATTCCTGAAGTTACTGACCAGATTGTGGAACTGATTGGCTGTAAGCCTGAAGAAATTTTATTGGCCAGCGGCAAAAGCGGCATTGGCATCGAAGAAATTTTAACCGCCATTATCGAGCGTATTCCGGCTCCAAGCGGAGATGAAAATGCGCCGTTGCAGGCTTTAATATTTGATAGTGTATATAATTCATTCAGAGGTATAATTGTTTATTACAGAATTTTTAATGGTACATTAAAAAAGAATGATAAAATTAAATTCAGCAACACCGGATTGGAATATGGTGCAGATGAAGTGGGTATTTTAAAATTTGGTATGGAGCCAAAAAGCGAAGTGAGGGCAGGGGATGTGGGTTATATTATTACCGGCATAAAAGTGGCCAAGGAGGTGAAAGTAGGTGATACCATTACAACCACAGTTAATGGCGCCACAGAATCGATACAGGGATTTCAGGATGTAAAACCCATGGTGTTTGCAGGTATTTTCCCTGTAGAAACCGATGCTTTTGAAGAG